>CABMIU010000015.1 GCA_902386385.1 uncultured archaeon | reverse complement strand
AGGGAATCTACTTCGGCAGCTGCAGTCAGGTCGCCGAAGTAGATTCCCTGGAAAGCGAAGACGAGGACAACGAAAACGAGCGCCTTGTCCTTGAAGGAGGCGTTCTCGAGGATCCCCATCCCTGCTGGAGCAGCTAGCGCGAGCAGGATCACGGAAATGCCTGGCGCGAACGGAACTGCGACCGCACCCAGGACCGCAAGAATGGCCGAAATCCTGTCCTTCTTGTATCCTGCTATCGCGAGAAGCCCTAGTGGCAGGAGCGCGCCAGCGATCCTGAGCGCGTCAATGAGCGCGTACTGCTTACCGAAGGCCAATGCGAGCAATGGAGGCACCGAGACCAGCGATTGCGCGCTCGCGCTTCCTGCTGCAAGTAGCAATGCTGCCACCAGTGAGTGGAAACCGTCAGCCTTGAGCACGTAAGCCGAGATCAGGTATGCAGCGAGCGGAAGCGCGATGAGCAGCGCATATCCGTATAATTTCATCGTTTCCAGCGCGATCCCGGACTTCAGCAGGATCCCGTAATCAGCGTCTGAGAACGCATTGCTCCCGAACGCCAGCACTATCGCGGCTGCGAAAGCGAGAACAATGACTGCATAAGCCGCCTTCCTGTCAAATATATCCATAAGAAAACCCTCATCTCATTTGCTCCTGATGATCTTTAATATTTCCCTGGCCCGCTCGGCCTTGTAAACGCCTTCCTTCTCCAAGGAAGCCGCTACCTCTTCTATCTCCTTTCCTTGCGCGCCTGCAGCAGCAGCGAGGTTCCTCGCATTCAACCTCATGTGGCCCTTCTGTATTCCGCTAGTGGAAAGGGCGCGCAGAGCTGCGAAGTTGTTGGCAAGGCCCACGCACGCGATGGCCATCGCGAGCTCCTTCCCGCTCTTCGCCCCTAAAATCTTGAGCGCGATCTTTGCAACCTGATTCGAGCCTATGCTCCCGCCCACAGTACCAACTGCCATCGGAAGCTCGATCGTTCCTGCCAGGTTCCCATCCGCATCCTTCTCGTAATGGGTGAGCGGCCCGTAATTCCCTTCCCTCGCAGCGTACGCGTGCGCGCCTGCCTCTATCGCCCTCCAGTCGTTCCCCGTTGCAATCGCAACCGCGTCAATCCCGTTCATTATCCCCTTGTTGTGCGTGCATGCCCTGAACTCGTCGTTCGCTGCAAATTCATAGGCATCAAGCACCGCATCAATAACCTCTTTTCCAAGAACTTCCTTTTTCCAAATCCCTTTTGCCTTCACTGTCCTGTGCACCGCTAGATTGCTTATGATTTTGAGCCTAGTTTTTCCCCCTGAGATTTCCTCGAGCAGGGGCGAGATGCGCTCGCACATGGTGTTCACCGCGTTAGCGCCCATCGCGTCCCGCACATCAACGAGCAGGTGCACGATAATCATTTTTCCTGCCTTGGTGGAAATCACTTTGCCTTCGAGCTTCCTCGGCCCTCCCCCGAACTTCACGAGGGTTGAATCAACCGACATTGCCTTTTCAAGTATCCCTTTTTTGCGGGACATGATTTTTTTCAGGCCAGCTCGCGCCTTTGCCCCGGTTTTGAATCCAACTATCTGTACCTGTCCTATCATTATCGGCTCGGAAGCCTTTGCCTCGAACCCTGAGCAGAGCTTTGCGCTGTTGCTCGCAGCCGCGACAACCGAAGGCTCTTCAAGGGCGAATGGCACGAGCACTTCCCTGCCATTAACGACAAAATTTGTAGCTATCCCAAGCGGCAGGGGGAATGTGGAGAATACGTTCTCAATCATCCTGTTAGCTGTTTCGAAATCAAGGTTGCCGTATTTGCCCAGCAACGCTGTTTCCTCTTCGCTGAGTTCGCCGAACTCCTTTATTTCCGCGAGCCTTTCCCCGAGGCTTTTCTCATAAAATTTCGGTATCTTGGATGTCTTCAAACAAAGCCCCTCCAACTCCAAATCCAGCCGCATCCGTGTACGACTTAAAACTTAATGGTCCACATGCAATGCAAAAGCCCTAATCGGTCATTGGCAATATGGTCTTTTTGGTGCATTTGTTATTCAGCTGGCTTTGCCATGCTTGCTTTTGCCAGGTTTTGTTCAGCAGCCCCTCGCTTTCCCGCTTTCCAGGAGAAAAGCCTTCACAATTCCCGCCCTTGCCTTTGCCTTGGCCTTTCCCGAACTCAGGAGTTCGCTGACCTCGTTTTTTCCCCGCATTCTCCCTTTTTGTGGGCAAAGCCGTATATAAAGGTTTCGGCATTTGTCAAGCAGTATTTCGGCAAATGGCGTAACATTTGTTGGCTGTATTGAGGGCTGCTGTATTGGCAAACCCCTTGTTTTTTTTGAGAATG
The DNA here is from genome assembly GCA_902386385.1 of uncultured archaeon. Lineage (GTDB taxonomy): Archaea > Iainarchaeota > Iainarchaeia > Iainarchaeales > Iainarchaeaceae > CABMIU01. The sequence goes on along the minus strand of CABMIU010000015.1, from coordinate 11,424 downwards.
CACAGCTTTTTATTTTTCAAAGCCACTATTATGTCGGTGTTTGGACGCAATTCGGTTTCCTGAAAAATCTTGCCCCATTTTCTATGCCGCAGAAGGCTGCATCTGTTTCAGAAGGCGCCATGCTGATTGCCAATTCGCTTGCCGCCAAAAGCACCGCGCATTCCGCGCTCGCGAGGAAAATTGCCTCAATATCCTCTGAATTGAAATTTTCAGGAAAGGATTTTTCCTTTGCCTGTCCCCAGGAAATACTGCTTTTCAGCGAGCAGGTGTATGACGCGATAATAAATTCCGGGATTCCTGATTCAGAAAAGAGCGAAATCCTGAATGGTGATTTTTTAGAATTTTACACGCGCTGTTTGGGCGAAATGGCTTCCTGCAAGCCGAGGTGAAAGGGTTTTTGCTCAGAAATATGGCTTCACCGCGAGCATTATGCTGCGCCCTTTGGAAAGCTCTATTTTTTTCCTTATCGGGACCCTCACCTGCCCATCAATGATTGCCTCCGCCTTTCCGCCGAAATTGCTGACAGTGATTTTCCCGTTGTCATTGACAACAAGTGGCCTGTGCCTTGAGTCCGTCGGGCTTATGCTGACAACGACAAAGACCTTTGCATTGCCCCTTATGACCGGGCCTCCAGCGGAGAATGCGTGCGCTGTGCTGCCTGTTGGCGTGGCAATGATTAGGCCGTCGCCCCCCTCATCCCTTTCATCCTTCCCTATTTTCAGTTGGCAGTGCAGTATGCGCCCCGCCTTTGCCGGCACTATAAGAATCTCGTTGAGCGCTTCCCCCGCCTTTTTGCCGTCTACTTTTGTGAGTATGCGCGTGCGCTCCTCTGCCAGGATGTTCCCTGCGATTGCGGCATTGAGCGCTTTTTCAATTTCCCCTGAATGGAACGCCTGCAGGAAACCGGTCCTGCCGAAGTTGATTCCTGCAATGATTGCCTTCTTTTCCAGGTCCCTCGCTGTCCTTAGCAGGGTGCCATCCCCGCCGAACGAGAGCACTATGCCTGAATTGAATTTTTGCAGGGGCTTGAAAGCAATTTCCCCGCTGTCCAGTGGCCTCAAATTGCCCCTGCCCATGAATTCCGTGTCAATTTCAACAGCAGCGCCTTTTTCCATGGCCTGCATGATTGCATTTTTCCCTGCCTCGATTGCAGGCGGGTTCTGCTTCCTTCCCGTGATGCCGATTTTCACTTTGCCCATGATGCATTTATGCCCCCTGACATTTTAAATTATGGCAGTCCAAGAAAACAATTTGTGGCCGATTTTCACACTGCTATCGGCTTCCTCCCGGAATGGCAATATTAACCGCCTGCTTTTTGCCGGTGAAAACGCTTAAGTACTGGCAAGTATTTTATTTATCATGAAACCGCAGCTGCAAAGGAAAATCACAAATATGTCAGGCCCGGCGCAGCTTGTCCATTATGAGAGCGGCAAGGCCGTGCCCGGGCGGGAAGTTGCGCGCTTAAAATACTTTGATGCAACGCCCGGCAGCAGGAAAGCCGCATTGCAGGAGCTTGAGCTGTTCATGCTTTCGCACCCGGGGTGGAGAATTCCACTCCAAGAAATTGCAGGAACTGTTGGAATTAGCCGTAAAACAATAGGTTATTATGCCGCGTTGCTTGCAGAAATGCATGGGCTTCCCCCAAGACGCCATGGCAGCAAACTTCCCCCCCGGTTTCAGGAATGGGCTGAAAAGATTTATAGGGACAGGGCGCCAGGAGAAAGAATAGAAATTTTGCAGGTAATTTATGAAGGCTGGAAGAGGTACAAGGTTGTATTCTCATTCGACTCCGCGAGACATCTTTTAAAGGAAACTTTCGCTGAGGACGGAAACCCTAAACAGTGCAGGATTGGAATGTGGAATGTACAGAAATATACTGATGTCGGCGCATTGAGGGAAAAAATGAATTTTCTGCAAGGGCTGGAAAAAGAAAATAAGCTGCCTTGGCAGAATGGCGGAAAGAAGCCTAAATTGCCAATGAACCGGCTGCAGGACCCGGTGTATCATTGAAAATATCTTTTGCCTTTCTTGTTCAGCGACCCAAGTTGCCGAAACAGCCGAAACTGTTGTTTTTAACCCTTGCGGATTCTTATTGATTAGTAATTTTTAGACGCCGCCACACGGTGTCGTGACTATTGTGCAGAGGTGGAGCCATGGCAAAGTTCGTGTACATGTTCGATGAGTCAAAGAACCCTAATTCCGAGGAAGCGCTTTTCCTTTTGGGAAACAAGGGAGCGCAGCTCGCGGAAATGACGAAAGCGGGCCTGAACGTTCCATATGGCTTCACAATCACTGCCGATGCATGCAGGGCTTTCTATTCAAGGGCAAAGAAGTGGCCCAGCGGCCTCGAAGCGGAAGTGAAGAATGGCCTCGCAAGGCTCGAGCGGAAAATGGGAAAGAAAATGGGGGACCCGAAAAGGCCGTTGTTCGTTTCGGTGCGCTCCGGCTCCTATGTCTCTATGCCCGGCATGATGGACACGGTCCTGAATCTCGGCATGAATGACGAGACGGTGAAGGGCTTTGCCCTCCTTACAAAGAACGAGCGGGCGGCATGGGACTCTTACAGGCGTTTCATACAGATGTTCGGCGATGTTGTAATGGGCGTCGAGCACTCGAAGTTCGAGCATGCTTTGCAGGAAATGAAAAAGGAAAAAGGGGTTAAGCACGACACCGAACTCGGGACAGCCGACCTCAGGGCATTGGTGGAAAAGTACAAGGTAATAGTGGTGCAGGAGAAGGGCGTTTCATTCCCGAGGGACCCGGCAAAGCAGCTTGAAATGGGGATTGGCGCTGTTTTCGAGTCATGGAACTCATCCCGCGCGATTTCCTACCGCAGGATAAATAACTTAAGGAGCGATGCAGGCACGGCTGTCAATGTGCAGGCAATGGTTTTCGGTAACATGGGCGACGATTCAGGCACGGGAGTCGCATTCACGAGGAACCCCGCGAACGGTGAAGTGGAGCACTACGGCGAATTCTTGGTCAATGCGCAGGGCGAGGATGTTGTCGCGGGAATAAGGACGCCGTTGCCGATAGATGACATGAAAAAAACCCATCCAAAGATGTATGCCCAGCTCCTCAGGATTTATGATAAGCTCGAGAAGCATTACCGCGAGATGCAGGACTTCGAATTCACATTCGAGAAAGGGAAGCTCTTCATGCTCCAGACGCGCAACGGGAAGAGGACAGCGCACGCGGCAGTGAGGATTGCGGTTGACATGGCGAATGAGGGGGGGATTTCGCGCGAGGAAGCTGTCCTGCGCGTCAAGCCCGAGCAGCTCGACCAACTCCTGCACAAGCAGCTCGACCCGAAGGCAAAAGCTGCATCTGAAGTGATTGCAAAAGGCATTGCAGCTTCCCCCGGCGCGGCAGTTGGAAAAGCGGTTTTCACCGCCGAAAGGGCTGTGGAACTCGCTGGAATGGGCGAGAAAGTGATCCTGGTGCGCACCGAAACAAGCCCCGAGGACATTGAGGGGATGAACGTTGCACAGGGCTTTTTGACTTCCCGCGGAGGAAAAACTTCCCACGCCGCAGTTGTAGCGCGCGGGATGGGCAAGCCCTGCATCGCGGGCTGCGGCGACATTTCAGTTGACGAGGCTAATTCCCGCTTCGCAATCCCCTCAAAAGGCCTCGAGTTCAGGGAGGGGGAATTCGTTTCAATTGACGGCGCCACCGGCGAAGTTTTCAGGGGCGAGGTTCCGCTCGTCGAGCCGACGCTTTCAGGCTCTTTCGGCGTCCTCATGAAGTGGGCGGATTCTTTCAGGCGCCTTGAAGTGAGGGCGAATGCGGACATCCCGAAGGACGCGAAAGTGGCAAAAGAATTCGGTGCACAGGGGATAGGCCTGTGCAGGACCGAGCACATGTTTTTCGAAGGTGACAGGATAAAGGCAGTGAGGGAAATGATTCTCTCCGCCAATGAATCCGAGAGGAAAAAGGCGCTCGCGAAAATCCTGCCCTACCAGCGCTCCGACTTCGAGGGCCTGTTCAGGGTAATGGACGGCCTTCCGGTGATAATAAGGCTCCTCGACCCGCCCTTGCACGAGTTCCTGCCAAAGGAGGAAAAGGACATGCAGGAGCTTTCCATTGAAATGAATGTCCCGCTTGGGAAACTGAAGGAAATCTCTTCCTCGCTCCACGAGTTCAACCCGATGCTCGGGCACAGGGGCTGCCGCCTCGGAATAACTTATCCCGAAATCACGGAGATGCAGGCAACAGCGATATTCGAGGCAGCCTTGAACGTGCAGAAGGACGGGGTAAAGGCATTGCCAGAAATAGAAATCCCTCTTGTGGGCAACGTGAAGGAATTCCTGCACCAGAAGGCCCTTGTCGAGGAAGTTGCGGTGAAATCTGGCGCCAAGGGAAAAGTGCATTACCGGATTGGCACAATGGTCGAGGTGCCGCGCGCATGTGTCACAGCTTCCGAAATAGCGAAGGAGGCGGAATTCATTTCCTTCGGCACGAACGACCTCACGCAGACAACGCTCGGCTTTTCGAGGGATGACGCGGGCAAATTCATTAAGGATTATTTGGAAAAGGGCATCCTCGAAACCGACCCATTTGTAGCAATCGACCGCAACGGGGTCGGGGTGCTGATGAGGATGTGCGTCGAGAACAGCCGCAAGGTCAACCCTAAAATAAACATCGGCATCTGCGGCGAGCATGGAGGCGAACCATCCTCTGTCGAGTTCTGCCACATCATAGGCCTTGACAATGTCAGTTGTTCCCCTTACAGGGTGCCGATTGCGAGGCTCGCGGCGGCACAGGCGGCATTGAAGGAAAAGAAAATGAAAAAGGCAATGAAAGGGAAGGGCAATGCAAAGGGCAAGAAGTGAATTTTTGGCAATTGAATTTGTTTTATCGGGCTTGCATGGGGCACACTGCTCCTACTTTGCCTCGATTTTGTGTCCACTTCTGGCTGGCTTGTTTATATTTTTTTAGCGACTTTATCTTGTCATGCCACTGACTTTGGGTAGGGTCATGAGCCGTTTTGCCCAGCGGTTTTGGGGAGAAAAAATGCCTGTTGTTAATGGCAAACCCATGCAAGTTAGTGGGGATCCCCGTAGGTTTTCCCGTACCTATTTACTGAAGAGGCATTCTTTTGCACGCAAGGGCAAAAACGGCAAAGGTGCGCCTTTCGGGGTAATTTGTTACGCGGAGTTTTATCCAATTCAATCTCACTGGGTTTTTTACCCTAAACGGGAGCACATTCCAATTTTTTACAATGCCAGTTTGCAGGTTAAGCGTGGCGGGCTTGCAGAGGACTATCAAGGCTCCGTAGGTTCCCTCGAGTTGTGGAAAAAACACGGGGTTGTGGATTCTGAAAGGAAAGAGTGGGTAATCACTTATGTACAGGCTCATTTCAGGACCGGCAGGCCCGCGCAAATGACAAGGGGCATTGCAACTTATTACGGCGGCTGGAGGCACCACCTGCTTTCAGCGGTTTTTGGCGAGGCGAAAAAGGAAGGGGCGGCTATGCTCCTGGACATTAGTGGCCGGCACGGGGTTGAACCGCAAAGTGAACTTGTGCATCCTGATTTGTCCGCTTCTGAAAGGGAGAGAAGAAAGGTGTTCATTCAAGTGGCAGAAGAGAACTCTTTTACGGTTGAAAAGGACAAATCAGCAAATTATCTGGTCGCAACGTCAAAGCCGTAATGAAGGAAAAGTGAATGCGGAGAAAAAGAATGGGCTAATCACTTTGGCTTTTGCCTTCCTGTTCCCCCGAGTTTCCGCTTTCTCGCCTCTATTCCAGCAATGATTTCATTGTAGTTGTCAGCGAGTGCCTCATAAGGATTCATTTCCGAATATTTCGGCATTCCGGACACAATTTCAACCAATGCAAGCAGCTTCGATTGGCCATGGGCTGCCTCAGCCTCCCTGTATTTCTCATCTCCAAATGCTTGCCTCAAGCGCCCTGCCGAAAACAGGCGTGTTCCGGGCGTTATGCTGGGTGCCCAGTACGGGAGTTCATGTGGCATTACGGGTGTTGCCCTGTGTGTAGGTTTTGCGCCCCCGCGCTTATACATTTTACAGTGGCCACTTGGCTGAGCCATGAGAGAATCACTTTATGAACCTGGAAAAGAAATCAACAATCCCTTTCAGGAAATTCATTATCGCGGTTGCGATGTTCATTACCGCGCCTTTCGCCTCGCCTTCAGGCGTCAGTCCGATGTACTTTATCTCGCCCGATGACACCGCATTGAGGAATTCGTTCAGCGGCTCCTTTGAAAGCACAATCCTGTCAATGGTTGCCTCGTTCAGGCGCACCTCTAGGTCGGCTTCATTCTTCTTCCCCTGGAATATCTCGGCCACTTTTCCATTCACTGTGTGCGCATAATAATCCATCTGGCTGTTGTCATCAAGCGTGATTGCAAAATTTATCTTGTTGTTCCCGAAAACCGAGAGCAGCTCCTTCGGCGCAGCATTCAGCTGCTCATTAATCTGGTCAACGACTCCCTGCTTGAGTTTCCCGTTATCGAAATATGCGTTGATTGCATCCTTGCTCTGCGTGAGCACGAAAAAGCCGGTTGGCGCGGCTGAAGCAAAACCGGATAGCAAAACCGAAAAAACAGATAAAATCAAAAATACTGAAACGTGCGCCCTTTCCGATGAATCCACATGACCACCAGAAAAACAATTGTCCCTCCAACTATAAAAAACCGCCTATTTGGCTTTGGCCTTTTGGCGGCCAAAGTTTATTATGTAGCCTTTAGTTGCTCGCTGAGCTTTGCACTGAGCTTCTGCATGAAATCTTTTAGGTCCTTTTCCTCGAGCTTGAGGCCGGCAGCGACAGCGTGTCCCCCTCCCTCAGCAACGCCCCCTATCTCTGCGCATATTTCCCTGAATGCAAGGCCGAGGTTTATGCCTGAATGCACAAGTTCCTTTGTCGCCCTCCCGCTTATTTTGAGTGTGCCATCCTCATTTCGCGCAATCGCTATTATCGGCTTGTTGGATTGTATCATGTCCGAGCCATATAGCATCCCCGCGACAACGCCCACAATAGATTCCTGTATTTTTCCCGCAGCGTCGAAATAGTAAAAGTTCTTTTCCTCCCTGATTCCTTTCTGCTTGACATATTCTATGCCGTCGCGCAGCTGCCTCCTGTGTTCAGCCATCAAAGCAAGCGCCTGTTGGTAATAATCCTGCCTGTCGCCAAGGCAAACCTCTACCGCGACATCCGCCTCTGAATGGCGTCCGCAAGAATTTATGAGGGTGCTGTATTCCTTCGCCTCCGAGCACGGGCTGTGGGCATCTTCCTTCGGGAAGGAATACACCTCGCCGAAGAGCTCCGATATTTTCCATTCAGGCACGCCGAACCTGTCGAGATGCATCACCAATGCGGTCGAGAGCCTTTCCTTCTCCTCGCGTGAGAGGTCAATGTAGGTCCTCCAGCGCTCCCCTTCCCTGGTTTCTATCCCATTTTCCCGCAGGAATTTCCTGCAGTTCTCCTCGTTAGCAGTGAGTTCCGGCAGCATTGGCGAGGTGCTGTACATTAGGAACTGCACCAAGGGCCTAGATACCCTTCCGTACAGGCGAAGGTCGTTTTCCACTTTCAGGATTCCGCTTTCTTTCCCCTCCTTCACGATTTCCGCGTTCAGGCCAATGAGCTTTCCGGAGTAATCCTGCATGTCCCCCACCGCGCCCACAACCGCGAGGGGGAGCAAGTCAAAGTTTTTGTTGTCCAGTTCCTTAGCGAACAAATAGGCTATTCCCGAAGCGCTGACCTCGGTTCCGCCATTGATGCCGAAATCAAACGGCGAGAAATTGTTCCTGTGCCCTGTCTTGGCCCCTTGGTGGTGGTCGAACACGAACAAATTGTCACCGAATTCTTCCGAGAGGTATTCCATCTGCCCCGCGCCGAAGTCAACGAAAACATAGTTCTTCCCCAGTCCCCTTATCTCTGAAATAGTTTCCTTGTAGAGTTGCTTCACCCAGCGGCGCTGCACCTTTTTCCCGTCGCGGAGCAATGCCTTGTGCATTGCAGCCCCGGCGGAGCAGCCGTCTGCATCATAATGGTGAACAACTGCAAAGTCGTCCCGCCGCCTGATTTCCCCGGCGAGCTCCTGCATTTTTTCCCGCCATTTTGGTGCGCTTTCATCTGCCATGAAATGATATTGCATGGCAACATTTTAATTCGGTTGGAGGGCTTATTGCCGGTCCAGCATCTTGTGCCTTTGCCATGCGACCCATGTCCTTAAAACGTTTTTTCCGGCAATCCATTTATGGCCCTCAGCAAACTTCTCCAAAAAATCATGGACTTCCTCGGCAGTATTTTTGCCCAAAAGAAAGTGGCGGAGGTCGGTTTTGGTGCAGCAGTTGAATTAATTTCAAAGGAACTCGCAGCCGAGGAAAATGCCCTGTGTGAATCAGCTTCTATGAAGTTTTCCGAGGTCAAGCATTTGGTATCAAATCTATCGAAAAATGCCGCTGCCCTGGAATCCCAGAAAATCGATTTGCAGGAGGGCAACAAGGCTTACCGGCAGATAGTTGCCACCTCACAGAAGAACCTCGCGAGGCAGTTGAAAGGCCTTTCGCAGAAGCTCCTTCCCCCTTCAGTTGCAACCCCTGCTTCAATTTCAGAGTATGCCCCCCGCGCACTAGAATCAATTTCCGGCCTCATGCCTTACTGGAAAAACATTGCCCTTGCGCGCCTCATACTCAAGGAAGAGGTAAAGGAAATCGGGGTTAACCTCAAGGAACTGGAAGGAATTCTGCGTGAATTGCATGAAAAATCCTCTTCCGGAAAAATCGCGGAACTGCGTTCCCTCAAAGCGATTGCTGAAAAAATATCCTCATTCGAATCCGAGAAATCCGCAATGGAAAAGGCTGTTGCAGGTGCGGAAAAATCGGTTTCAGCTTCGCAGCAGGCCTTTTCCTCCCTGCAGGTTTCCCTCGCTTCAAAGCAGGGCTCGCCGGAGGCGAAGGAGCTCGCTGCAGTCGGGGAAAAGAAAGCCCTGCTGGAAACCAGGAAAAAGGAAATAGTTTCCCGCATGAATTCCGAGCTTGCGCCGCTTGAAAAGGTCCTGAAGCGCCTTTCATCGCTCTCAGATTCGGCCCTCTCCCCGAGGGAAAGCGAGGTGCTTGGCCTGCTCCTAGAGAAGCCAGAAGGCGCGATAATTTCCGACCCGAAGGGCGAGGTTGCAAAGTCTTTGCTTTCCAAGGCAAAGGCAATGGTTGAAAGCGGCTCGATTTCTCTCAAGGATTCCGAGAAGGAAAAGAGGCTCGAGGCCCTTGCCTCCCTGGCTTTAAAGGATTTTTTCTCAGAGTATTTCTGGGAAATGAATAAATGCCAGTCGGAGCTGGGCCAGTTGGAGAGACAGGTTTCCTCGCTCTCGGTTTCATCTGAAATAAAGGCCCTTGAAGCCTCTGTGAAGGGCGCAGAATCCGAGCTTGTTTCCGCTAGGGCCTCGCTGGCGGAGCTGCAGGGCCGCCTTCACGATACCGCGGAAAAAGAGAATTCCGCCTGCTCAAAGTTCGCTTCGGAATTCAATTCGGCATTTGCGGGAAAACGTGCCCTGGCGGAAAATTAGCCGTCATCTTTTGGTTTGCGGGCGGAGCGAGCTATTTCCCTCTAGCCCATCATGGCGAAGACTTTGTCCCATGGGGGTGAGGCACAGCAGAGCCTAGCTCTGCCGTGTGGCACAGGTCTGGCGCGGGCCTCTCCGCCGGTCTAAATCTTGACAGTCTTGTCCATGAACTGCTCTATTGTCTCTGTGAGGCTCTTGTTTTCCTCATAATCAGGGCTCAGCAGGATTGCTGAAGCATTGAAAGTGTTTGCCTTCCCGACAAGGACGTGCACGAACTTCTCAACGGCAGCGGACTCGTTGTACACTGCGACCGTTGTCACGGAATCAAGCACGATTATCACTTTTTTGTTGCCGCTCGACTCTAGCTTTTTCTCCAGCACCAGGATGCATTCAGTCAGGTCGGACGGGGAATTCAGGTAATCAACGTTTGGGGCGTTCACTATTTTTCCGCCTGAATTCGCCGATACCATGTCGATGAAATATACATTTTCAATGTTTTTCATTTCTTTTGTGAGGTCTGCAACAAGTCTCTGGTAGCCGTTGTTGAGGCTTATGTAAATTATGGACTCGTCGGTCGCGCTGAACTTAGATATTATCGTGTTCTTTATGAAAGTGTAGTTCTTGGGCTCCACGAGGACCATTATTGAAAAGGGGTGCTCCAGTTCCTCGAGTGCCTTTGCCACCCTTATTTCGACTTCGCTCTGCTTCCCGAGAAAGCTCTTTATCTTGTCCTCGCCCCACTTGTCCTCAGGCATCACGTCACCTCGTCGAAAAGCTCTGCCTTTGCAAGAATCTTCACGCCATCGCTTGTTATCTTCAGTGGCTTGAGGGTTTCCATTATCTCGGTGTTCCTCATCTTGAGGACTGCGATGCTCCTCACGAACCTGTTCTTGAGCCTAGTGTGGTAAAGCAGTATCACGCCGTCAGCGACATATTCCTCGAGACCGTAGAGCGAGGATTCCCTCTCAAGGCTTATCTCGTTGGTTATTATCGTTGTCACGTCCAGGGTCCTGAGCATCTTTCCGAGGGCGACAATCCTTTTCCTCGCATCAAGCTCACGGTCGAAGAAAAGCCTGAATATGACCCCGGGGTCTATAATGAGACGCTTTGCGTTTATCGCCTTCACGTTGTCCTCTATCGCGACCTTGAGCCTCTCGAAATCGTAAAGCTCCACGGTTATTATCACGAGCTTGCTTTCCTTCACGAGCTTCTCGAAATCCCAGCTGAATTCCTTTGCCCCCTGGAATATCACCTGCTCGCTTTCCTCAAGCGAGATGTAAACCGCGTTCTCGCCGAACTGCGTTATACCCTCGTAAATGAACTGCCAGCACATCACGGTCTTTCCGGAGCCTGGGTCTCCGCTCAGCACCACGAGGTTGGCCCGCGGGATTCCCCCGTAAATGAGCTCGTCGAGGCCGGGCACGCCCGATTTCACCCTGTCGATTTCTATTGCGCCGTTGTGGTGCTGTACCGCCATTTCACCGCCTCTTCACCACAAAAATATGCCTCTCCCCTATTTAACCATTATCCCGGAGAAGGCTTTGGTTAAATACCCGCTGTTTTGCAGCGGCTTTTTCAAAAATTTCAGGTCACCAAAAGGATTTTATTTCGGCACGGCATAATGGTATCGGTTTGCATGGGGAAGTACAGGGAACGGCTGGTTGACGCCACGCACAGGCTTTTGTCATCCGGCACTTCAGAGGGCGATGCGGCAAAAAGCATGGTCGAAATAGGCATCACAAAGAGGGAGGCAAAGGAAATAGTCAGTGATGCGAAACTGCGCCTGCGCAGCGGTGGCGGCATGGCAAAAAGATCCGGCGAAGACGGCGCCGCAGATGCCGTTGATTCAGGCACGGGTGGCAAGGTTCCGGAACGCAGGGAAAACTTCTGGGATGCGCCT
>CABMIU010000014.1 GCA_902386385.1 uncultured archaeon | reverse complement strand
TTTACACAATTGATTCCGACGAGAAGGCGAGAATGGCGATGGACAGCCCCTATGCCCAGAGGATGTACAAGAATTACCTCCTCGAGCCGAATTCAGAGGCCTCGGAATCAACCCTGCACGTGAAAAGGATTTGCCTCAAGTGCGAGCCGCTCGCGGAGAGGCCTGCGGATAGCGACAAGAAAAAGGCAAATTAAGAACAAGAAATGCACCACAACTTCCAACCCAAAAATGTCCCGCCATTCCCAATGGCCAATTATATCATGCAGTTTCATCAGGCTAATTAAATGGTTTCAGTCGGTTTCAAAAAAGAATTATTAATGGTTTCAGCGGAATCCATACGTAAAAAAAACCGTGGACAATCTACGGCCGAGAGGTGAAACGTATGAAAAACTATGCAATGCCGTTTATGGCCATTGCCCTGCTGGTTCTTGCGGGCTGCAGCCAAAGCCCTGAACAGGCCGGCAACGTGCAGCAAGGCACGGCACCAGGAAACAATTCACCAGGGCCTGCAAACAGCGGGGCTGCGCAGTCCTTTTCGCTGCAGGAAGTCACACAGCACAACACACCGCAGGACTGCTGGATGGCGATAAACGAGAATGTGTACAACATGACTGATTTCATTTCAAACTCACCCAACGCAAAAACATTGGATACAAGCTGCGGCACCGATGCAACCGCGGCATTCGGGAACAGGCGGCCGCAGGGCAACGGGAACCCAGGCCAGGACCAAAACAGGACGCGTGGAGACGCCAGCTCATTCAGGCCTGACGCCAATGGAATGCGGAGGGACTTTAATGCCTCGCGCCAAGACATCAACGCAATGAGGCAAGGCCAGGGAAGGGGCATGTTCCAGAGATATTACATCGGAAAGCTTGGGCAATGAAACAACAGTTCCGGGTGTCGGGTACGACGGTCAGCCCCTCTAGACAGAGGGAATGAGCCAAATAATTAAGATACTGCAATAAATCATTTTCACTTGTTGAGCAGGACATTCTGCTGCTTGCCCTGCGCTTTACCCGAATTTTTCCTGAGCCACTCTGCATATTGTTTTGCTTGCTCAACTCTTTCCTTTCTGATTAATTCGACTTCTTTTTTCAGTCCCTTTAAGTCCTCTTTTGTGAGTTTCAAGCCTTTTTCCAAAAAAAACCACCCTATCGCAATTCATGTTCCCCTAACCATTTGGATTATTTCCTTCGTCGAAAGTATTCTCACACAACTTTGGCCTTTTATTTTCCTGTCATTGCTCCATATCGGCAGGCCAAGCTTGATGGCAAGCGCAAAATAAGAGACATCTTTCGGGTCAGGGCTTATTTCAATTGCCAAATCCGAAAACTCGGCATACTCGCAGGAATTTACCTCTTTTATTTTGGCAAGCCTGAAAAGCCTTTCAAAGCAAAGCGCACTTCACTTTCTGGCACGCACATTTTGCCGGCGAAATAAGGAGAATAATTCAGGATTTCCCATGCCATAAATTCAGGGGCAAACAATGAAAAGCCAGCTTCAACAAGAAGAAACCACGTGGCTGAATTTTTCAGCAAGGCAGCGGCAACAACGTTAGCGTCAATAACAAGCGAAAGGCTCCCGGCCGGAAGCTTTATACTTTTATTCCATGCCTCTTCGCAATCCCCTTGTTTATCTTCGCCCCGATTTCCATTATGTCCTCTTCCGTGAGCCTGCTATCCTTTGTCATCGTGTCCAACTTCTTCAGGAGCTTGAGCTTCCTCACCCTCTCTTCCAGAAACCGCCTCGTTTCCTCCGACCAATTCACCCAATTCAGCTCGCGCAGTTCCCCCTTCAGCGAAGGGGAAATCGCAAGGGTCAATGTCGCGCTTCCAGCCAAAACAAACACCTTCCTTTCCAAAAATACCTGAAATGACCTTTGCACTATTTGCACTAATATTAGTGCTATTAGTGTTTATTAATTTTTGGGTCAGATTGTTTTCATGCACCATTTAGCCCCAAAACGAAAATCAGTGCAGGGCAATATAAACGTCTGGAGACCTCCTTGCAGGTGCGCAGGCAATGGACGCCAGTCGGCAGTGCAGAGTCAAGGTTTAAATCCGTTCGTTCGCTCCTAATATCGGGTTTTTCTGATGGAACTTGACTGGAAGGCTATCGGCCTCAAATGCGGCCTCGAGGTGCATCAGCAGCTCGGCACCGGAAAGCTGTTCAGCCGCACCCCGTCCTCGCTGCGGGAGGACACGCCTGATTTCGTCGTTTCAAGGAAGCTGAGGCCCGTTGTTTCAGAGCTCGGGGAGCATGACAGGGCCGCGATGGAGGCTTTCGGAAAGGGCCTCACATATTATTACGAGGGCTACGATGACACGATTTCGCTCATAGAGCTTGACGAGGAGCCGCCCCAGCCGATGGACAGGGAAGCGCTGGAAACGGTGCTCGAAATAGCTTTGATGTGCGAAGCAAGGATTGCGGACGAAATTTTCACCATGAGGAAATTAGTCATAGACGGCTCAAACACATCGGGTTTCCAGCGCACCGCGCTCGTTGCGACCGGCGGAAGAATCCCCATCGGAAAGAAAGAGCTAGGCGTGCAGACAATAGTCATAGAGGAAGACGCTGCGAGGCCGATGAAAAAAGAGGAAGGGAAAATCACTTACAGGCTGGACAGGTTAGGCATTCCCCTCATTGAACTGGCCACGGAGCCTGGCATCGAGACGCCGGAGGAGGCGAAAGAGGCTGCAAGGAAAATCGGAACACTTTTCAGGCTCACAGGAAAAGTGAAGAGGGGCCTAGGCACGATAAGGCAGGACCTCAACGTTTCTATAAGGGGCGGCGCGAGGGTCGAAATCAAGGGAGTGCAGGACCTAGATGCGATTGATGTTTATGTTGCGAGAGAATGCCAGAGGCAGATTGGCCTGCTCGAAGCTAAAAAGGAGCTCGAAGCCAGGGGGCTTGATGCAGGAACTGTGCCTGCGGGGGCAAGGAGCCTGCACGAAATATTTGCAGGTACGAATGCGGGAATAATAAAAGGCGCGATTTCAAAAGGAGACAAGGTTTTCGGAGCGAGGCTGGAAAAATTCAGTGGCCTCCTCGGAAAGGAGCTGCAGCAGGGAAAGAGGCTCGGCACGGAACTCGCGGACCATGTGCGGGCAAAGGCCGGGCTCAGGGGATTGTTCCACAGCGACGAGCTGCCGAATTATGGAATAACAGAACAGGAAAAATCCGCGGTGTCAAATGCGCTCGGGTGCGGTGAAAATGACGCGTTCATAATCGTCGCAGGACCGGAGGCAAAGTGCATCAGGGCAATTGAAGCCGCGGTGGAAAGGGCGGTGCAGTGCCTTGAAGGTGTGCCCGAGGAAACAAGAGGAGCCCTTGAAGGCGGCAATACTGAATATTTGAGGCCACTTCCTGGCGCGGCGAGGATGTATCCCGAAACAGACCTCGAAACAATAGTCGTCAGCGAAAGCATGCTCAGGGAAAGCTCGAGGAATCTGCCGCGAAGCGAAAAGGCGAGGGAGAAATATTACAGGAAGCTCGGCCTCAGCGAGAAGCTCGTGCAGGAAATGAAGACGAGCAACAATGCCTTGCTGTTCGAGGAAAGCGTGAAGAAAGGCGCTGATGCCCGCAAAGCAGCGCACTTCCTTCTAGAGGCGATTGTGGAGGCTAGGAGGCAGGGGGCGGATGTGGAAAGCCTCGGGCCTGAGGCCCTGATGGAAATCACGTTGCTTTTCGGAAGGGGAAAGATAATGAAAGAGGTCCTTGTAGAACTGATTTCAGGCAAGGCATCAAACCCGAGTGAAAGCGTCGAAAGCATTCTTGGCGCGATGGGCGCGAAAAAAACCGGCAAGGCGGAAATGGAAAAAATCATCAGCGAAATAGTGGGCAAAAACCTCGAAATAGTGAAGGCACAGGGCGAGAGGGCCATAGGGCCGCTCATGGGCGATGCAATGTCAATGCTCAAGGGCAGGGCATCAGGCAAAGAAGTGAGTGAAATG
>CABMIU010000013.1 GCA_902386385.1 uncultured archaeon | reverse complement strand
GCTTCCCTAGTAACTTCATAAGGGTACTCTGGAACCTCTTGCCTTTCCAGCTTTTCCTTTACTTTTAGCGCGGTTTTCGTGTTCTTTTTTATGATGTCCTCAGCTTCTTTGAGGTTGTCCAAGATCGTGGAATTTACAAAGCTCGAATCAATAATGTCTACTGCTTCTTTGCCTGAAAATCTGGCTAGTTTTACCTCGTTTTGCGGAATGAACCGTGAAGGCTCTTTTGAAAAAAACAAGACGCCGCTGTTCTTTATCCAAAGTTCGCCATTTTGCTGGGCCAAGCCAAGATTCAATAGCAGTTCAGCAACCTCCTTCCCCTCTATTTGGGCATCAGGCGACCTTTTTCGGATAAAGCCAGCCAGTTTTTCCCTGTCAATGTCCTCTACTTTGGCCTGTGACTTTGACTCGTCAAAAGACAGGATGTGTCGATTAACCAAGAAATCCTGCAGTGTCCTGCCTTCCAGCTTGATGTTCAGGCTCCCGGCACGATAATACACTATCCCGCCAAAAGTGCAGAAAGCGCCGTGCCCAATCTGATAAACCTCCGCAATGACGACGCTCTTGCCATCCTTTTCCTCAACCATTATCTTGTGAAAAGGAACCGGCGAAACCTGCTGAATCGCACCCTCGGTTCTCTGCTGCAAAACATCAAGTTCCGGCTTGGGCACCCCTATAGCTGTCCCATTATTCGAAATGCCGACAATTATTTTACCGCCGTAAGCATTTGCAAAAGCGCAAGCCGCCTTGCTAATATCCCTGAAATTATCAACCCTGCCCTTCAACTCCAGGCCCTGGCTTTCAACCACCATGCAAAAAACACCTTTGATTTAAAGATAATTAATAATACTTAATAATATTTAAAGATAACGATAAGATTCGCCGGTTGGGTTTTTTCTAGCTGAACTTGCGGCAAAATGCAGTTTTATTGCCACGTTCTCGTGGATTTTTCCTGTCCCGCTGGTGATTTTGGCCAACTTTGCAAAAGGCTTTTTGTTGCCTGTTATGCAAAAGACTATTGGATTATTATAGTAGTTAATAAATTATTCTTTGCACATGTCCGAAGCAATCCTTGATTTTGCGGCGAAAATCGCAGTTTCTTTTTTCGAGCTGCTGAAAGGCTCATTGCTGCCTTCGTTAATTATCTTTGTTCTGGCTATTATCGGCATTGGCCTGAGGGACAGGATTTCCGCAGAGACAAAATGGAAATGGCTTTCATCCACGCTCATCGTGACATTCGTGATATGCTTCTGCCTTTCCCTTCTCGCGTATTTTTACCCGCTCCTGAGCGCAGCGCAGGAACAGGGCTTAGGGGAATTGCCCGCCTATCTCGCCTCTTCGCCAATCGAAATAATCGCATCATTCGCATACGGCATTGCAAAGGCGGCACTCTTTGCAGCCGTGCTCGCCTTGCTCCTGCTGCCGTTTGAGCTAGTTGGCTCTTATGTGAATTCGGTTGCAGCGAAAAATCTCGGCAGGAAATCCAATCCGTTAATCGGCCTCGCAGCGGCTTCCTACATCATGACCGCAATCGGCTTTTTCATCGTGTTCTTCATAATGCCACAGGCACTCACGGGCCTGCTGTATCTCCTTTATTTCGGGTTCACGTGAAACAACAGTTCCGGCTTAGAATTTTGCCTCATTATATGCAGATGCACTAAAATCAAAAGACGTCCCGGCCTGTTTTTTTTGTTTGGGGCCGTGGCTGCTGAATGGTTGCCTTTCCGTCTTTGCAGAAACAAATAAATAACCAGCAAATCATACTATAATGCCTGAAATATAGTTATTCATAGTTATTCGGCGGCATTTTTGTCGTGGTCTGATGCGCAAAATCCTGAGCATTTTCATTATCTACCTTTTCATTTTTCCGCTCGTTGCGGAAGCCACGGGGACAGTGCAGGATTTTCCTGCCGCGCCTGAAAGCAGTACTCAGCAGGTCAGTGGGATTCAGCAAGCAAACAGTTCCCAGCTATCTTCCGGCCATGGTTATGCTTCTGCAGCCGGCCAGTCCAATGTTGCATTGTCCTGCGGCTCAGGGACAAAAGCGTATTTTGCAGATTCTTCCCCAAGCCCCGCAGCAGGGAGTGACACAGCAAAAACAACTTCCCCGCCCTCATCAATAGGCGGCATTTCGTCCGGCACCCCGAACGCGGGCGCTGTTGATGCCCTTGGCCAGCCGGCAGTGCCGCAGCGCAACGAGCTTGTCTGCGATGCCTCAGAGCTCGGGCCCAGGGACACGCAGAACATAATCGATTTGCTCAAGAACGGCTTTACCGCAAGGCCTGACGAGGGCATCACCGGGTTGCAGGCAAAAGGTGCAACGCTTGACAATAAAAGCGGCGGCAACGCAGCAGGAACAACTGACAAAGGAACCGGTTCAGGAACAGGCACTGGGCAGGGCAGTGGCGCAGGCACTGTGAATCCGCAGGGCTCTAAATCTCCGAGTCCTTCTGCGGCAAATTCCGCGAAGCCGAAAATAGAGCGCGAAAAACTGGCTTCAGATGAACTTATTCTGCAGGACCCGCGGGACGAGAACAAGGGCACAAAGGTGAAAATCCCGAACGAGAAAATGAAGCCCTCAGAAATATCCCAGTTCCTCAATGTCAAGGTGAAAGGGCCGTTCGCTTTCGGCATTGTGCTGGAGGACACCCTCCGCACCGGCAAATGCAAGGACCCTGCCTCGCCTGAATGCACGCTCACAGGCCCGAACCTCAACCGCAGGAATTCCGGCTCGGGGATTCTCGCAGACACAAAGCCGGTTATCGAGGCATTCAAGGGTATAAAGGATTATTTTATTGATTCTAACCAGAGCAAAACGCAGTTCACAAAGGCGGATGAGGCAAAGCTCAGGGCCGCGGTCACCCTCGATGCGAACTCCGGCGATGTCAGCATAAAGACCGCGAAGCGCCCAGAGCAGGCGCTTGTCGCGAATTCAATCCTTGCGGCAACCTTCAGCGCGAAGATTGCGACCAACTGCAACAATTCATCCTGCATCATAAGCACTTATTCCCTGTTCGACAAGTACTTCAATTCCTGGATGTCGACTGAAATGGTCACTTCCTCCTTCGGCCCGAGCGCGCTCTTTTACGCGAAAAAGCTCTTCGGCTGGACTGGGCGCAGGGGATTCTTCCAAGGGGTGAGGGAAGAGTACCAGAAGTTCCTTGACAGGTACAGGTCGAGGTTTATCACCAATGAATCCTTCCTCGGGAAGCAGCTTGCGGCGAGGCTCCAGAACAGGCTCGACAAATACGGGTGGAAGGAATGGTACATGAAGCTGGTTTCGGGCAACGCGAACGGCACGGGCTACCACCTCATAAAAACGGAGGAGTTCCAGCACTTCCTCGGCTCGATGCTCGAGCCAAATGGCTTCCTCTCGCACATAAAGACAAAGGAGGAAAAGGCAGAGTTCCTCAGGCTCGTGCAGGACATGAGGACAATGGTCAGGGCCTCAAAGTCAAGGCTCACGGAATCAAAAAACGCGTGGAAAACTGCCGAATCATCCCTCGGCCCCGAGAGCGCTGTCACAAAGCAGGCGTACATTAATTACGGAAAGCAATTCTCCACTGAAATGATGTTCTATGATGACATCCTTTACCTCGATGCCCCTGAATGGATGATAAGGCACCCCAACCTCGGGCTTTACAACAAAGGGGTAATGGTTGTCAGGCCGGATGGCGGCTCCGAGGTAATCGACCTCTACAAGGAGCACAGGAATTTCCAGCGCATAGTAAAGAAATTCGCGGAAGACGGCTCGTTCAGGGATTTCGAGAAAAAGGCATCCGAAGGATATGACCATGTGTTCCAGTCGAGGGGCGATGGCCTTGTATATTACACCTTTGATGTTGACTCTGTAAAGGAGGCTCCAATCAACCTCTCTTACGGCAACATCAAGACTGCTGCGAACAACCGCAAGAAGGTTTTTGTCAAGGATGATTACGGCGAGTACCTGCCTTACAATGACACTTCAGAAGAGCTGCTGAGGGGCAGGCTCACGAAGCCAGCGCAATTATTCAACGGCGACTGGAAGGAAGGCGGAGTCATTACTCCTGAGCAGTTCGTTTCAAGGCTAACAAACGGAAGGCTCGCCGCAAACTTCGAGAACATGGGAGTTTACAACACCGAAATGCTCCTGGATACATTGAAGGAGCGCAACTGGGTTTCTCGCAGGTACTTCGACCAGCTTGACAAGCTCATGGCGCAGGACGACGAGCTCATAAAGAGCTATTTCTCAATCAAGGGCGGCGCCAAGTGGACGACAATACCGTACGGCTACTGGTGGGCGAAGAAGGGCTTTGGCATAGAGGACCTGAGCCAGTACCAATTGCCTGATACATGGCATGACATAAAGATTTACCCCGGCGGACAGGAAATATACAATTATGCGTTCGTTGACTTCTTCGCCAACGAAGGCTCTGACCAGGGGGATATTTTCGTGCAGGTCCTGAACAAATTGCCGTGGAAATTAATCCTTGACGAGTTGTCGCAGAAATTCAATCCCGTGAAGAACTTGTATGACACGCTCAGCGGCAACCAGCTCAGGAGCGAGACCGAGAACCTCGCATTCTACCTAACCGGGCCGGAGCAGTGCGCTGGCTGTGACATCACGATAACCTCACAGGCAATGAACGATTTCAGGCCATTCTTCTTCGTGCCGAGCCAGAAAATGACCTCGTACATCCTCGAGGACACTAAAACCGACACTGCAAAGGAAAAGGGCCAGACAATAATAGCATACGCCGGACGCACGAACCTCGAGGGAAAGAGCGGCACCAACGAAGGCACCAAAATAGATTTGGTCGATGCAATAAACGGCAAGAACGGCCTGAAATCCTGCACGCAGGCAGTGCAGGAACTTAATTTTTATGGCATAAACATCGGCAAGAACCTGCCCACCGCGCTCACAAAAGGCGGAAGGATTGGCGGAACGCTCGCCGCATTCGAATCAGTGAGCTATGCGGTTTTCCTCTGGCCCGGAATATTCGCTAGTGCGGCAATCCAGCTTTCAATCGCCCCGCAGCTCCATGACTGCATTGACACGGAGGAAGGCTACTACGTGCATTACTTTGTCCCGGTAAAGGAAGTAAAGGACAAGCAGGCAACCACCTCGGAGAAATCGACCGAGAAAGTGCAGAAACTCGTGAAGGACGCGAAGGAAAAGCTCTTTGACCAGTTCAACGCGGATTCAGGGAGCTTTGTGCAGGAAGCCAAGGACAAGATTGGCACGGAGCTCGACAAGTTTGTCGATGACTCGAAGAACAACGACATTGTGCAGGCAACCCTGAATTTCGAGGGCCAGAGTTCAGGCCAGCTCTCCACAAGAGACCTGTTTTACTTCTGGTGCGGCAAGGGCTGTGAAATCAATGCAGCGGGCTACCGCACACAGGGCGGGGAAACCCTCAAAGGCGTAAATGGCGTTGAAGTCGGTCTCGACTTCGGAAAGGGAATCGTGACCGTGGACGGAAAGGAAATAATAAACAAGCCCGACAATGTCAGGTTGGCATCCACAAACCTCAATGTTCCCGCCGTGGAAATCCCTCACCTTGTCTCGCAGGCATGCCTCGAAGTGAACAACGGCTCCGACAAGGCGATTGAAATCAGCGCCCAGGGCGATGTCGTAGTGCTCAACTCAAATCTGCTGAACTGCATCCGCGAGGGAGTAATGGCCCAGACCGGCCTTCCACTGGAATCCTCAAAGCTGAATGACGCATTCGGGAAGCTGGATTCGGTTGTCACATCAACGCACCCGAACGTGAAGGCGCTTGACGACCGCATTATCGCAGAAGGTGTCCCGAGGAAAATCGCCACTGGCAGGAACCAGGCAATAACTGTTTTCGCGAACAAGAGTGTAGAGCTCTCGAGCTCAAATGACGGCCAGAACTCGATAGGCAGGCTTGAGAGCATACAGTTCGCGAACGGCGTGATTGTAGTGAAGCCGGATGGCTGCTTCCTTGTCTGGCTCAGGCACCACGAAGGCGGGATATTGCCGAAGTAGCTCGTGAACGGCCTCAAGACGACAATGGATAGGACTCCGAACAGCGAAACCGGCTGCCCGGACCCGGCCCTCAATTTTTCGGTGATACCCAACCTTTCCTCCGACTTCCAGGCAAAGAAAGTGGAAACATTCAACACAGCATTGAATCACCAAGGCCCATTCTCGGTGTTCGAGACCCCGACAAAGCGTTATGTCATTTCATCCGAGCCAGACCCGGTTACGGGGGAATGCAAGGACCATCTGCGCGTGGTTGACAAGGAAACAGGGAAGGTTGAGGACTATGTCGGCACGATAACTCCGACACCCGAAGGGCTGAAGATAACGACCGAGGATGGCAAGCAGCATGAGATAAAATTCTCGGAGAAGGATGGTGCGCCATTTGTTCAGCTCGATGGCAACAAGCCGGAACTCCTCACTTCCGCGCAGGGTAAGAACGGCGCGTTCTATTATGACCCCGAGAAAGGCCTGTGGTTCGCGGAGAACGCCAACCTCCTGCCACTCGCGGAGGCATTCAGGGAAGGCCTCGCCGCAAAGGTAGGGCCGGGCGGGGATGCGAGCGCGAGCGCGCAGGGCAATGTGCTTAACCTCAATGTCGGGAACAAGGACGACAACAACCTCCTTAACCTGCCCTCGCTGCCTGAGAACCCGGTTGCTGTTGCATTGTTCGTGGCAATGCTCGTGGTGTCCTTTGCATTCGTGCAGAGAAGGAAATGGGTCCCGAAAAGCGGTCCAGGAAATAATACTGCGAAATAGGCAACGCTACACTTTAGGCGTTCCTGAAGTAAACTTCAATGCATCAAGCTCTTCGTTCCCGATTTTGGCCCATTCCTTTTCGAGCTGCAAAAGCGACGCTTTGTGCTTTCGCTCGAATTCGGCGAATCCGCGTGCCTTTTCAGCAAGCGCTTTGTATTCGGATGATGCTTGTTTCATTAGCTTTGTGTTCCCTTCCATTGCGGCTTTTTTCATCATCGCGTCAAGCGCCGCGAATTCTGATATAAAATTCGCCCTTTCTTCGGCGTAATGCTTCAGGAAGCCGAGGTGTTCGGCGCTAAGCCGTGTTTTCGGCATTTCCCTGCCTTCCGCCTTTGCTTTCTTTTCGTCCGCCCTGTATTTCCTGATTAGGGCGTTTGCCGCTTCAGACTGGTAACGGGCTGCAACATACATGCTTTGTATGGGCGGCGTGTGCTCGTACGCATGGAAGAACCTTGACTCCGGAAGCCTTCCTGCCGCAGCCGCAAGAATCCTCGCGTCAGGGCCAATTCTGTGGGCCGCCTCGTTCTGGCGTGCAAACTGCTTTAGCAAATTGGCCTTTTTCCTCGCGTTGAGGGCAATGTTTGCCAAGCCAAAAGGGTTAATCCATTTCTCGGCAAGCCTTAGAGGCTGGCCTATCGGCCCATGCTCCCTCAATATGCCGTGCAACATCTTCTGCGGCCCGAAGTCATTTGCGAATTCGCCCCACATATTGCCAAAGGTCGTCCTCGGTCCCCTGCCTCCGCCATGTCCTGACATGCAAATATGATTGCCTGCGGAGTATAAAAATCTTCGGCTGGGGTTGCGCAAGGCTGCCAGCCAACCTGATTCAAAACCCTAGAGCTGCCAGTAAGTTCCACTGTCAGGGAAATGCGTTCCCCTATCCGCTCAGGTCATCGAGGCAGCTCTGCGCTTCCGAACCCGCCTGGTAGCAGAGCTGCGTGTTGCCGGTGTTGAACGCCACCCAGGCGACGCAGTTGTCACGCACGGCAGTTTCGCCTATGGATTCGCATATCGCGGGGTTGTTCACGCTGTTCGCGACCTTGAAGAAGCAGTGGTCCTGCGAAGTGCCTGTCCTGTTGCAGAGCGAGGAATTGTTCGTGTCAACCGCAATCTGGAGGTAGCAAGCCTCGTCATACGACCTCATCTGCCGGCACAATGACTTGTCCTTTGCGAGCACTGCATCGCCGCAGAACTGCTGGTCGTCGCCAAGGGGGCACTTTGCCACGTCGCCTGCATCAACCGCGTTTTCGCAGCCCTTGATGTTCGCCGCGGCCTTGGCGCATGTTGTTGCGTCCTTTGTCTCAATCGCAGCCTGCATGTAGCACTCCTGCTTCCCGTAGGTTATGTTTTCGCACAGGGCCGGCTTTTTCGAATCCACCGCCGCATCGAAGTAGCACGCGTCCTTTGATTCGATGCCCTGTATGGGTTCGCAGCCTTTAGGGTCCCCGCTGCGCTGCGTGTAGAGGACAAGGCACCTTTCCCTTGCATACCGGTCAGCGTAGGAATCGCAGTCGCTGATTTTCACCGGATAAACGAAATCCGAGGGCAGGCCCTGCACCGCAGACCTGAGGGCGTCTTCAGGGGTTTGCATATATTCCTGGGCAGAGTACTGGTCGCCGTTAACGTCAACATATCCCGAATCAGGGAGCTGAACGCTGCTCTGCTTCGGCTGGCCGAGGAAAACCGCTATTCCGAGCGCAGCGACAAGGAGGATAGGCACTGCGAGCCAAGCCCTGTTCATGCATACAACTACAATATTTGAATTTAATAACTTGACGCCGCAACGACACAAATGCCCAGTGCCCCGCCCTTAATGACGTCAAGACATATTTGTCCTTGGGGTGTTATGCAAGGATTCATGAATTGTCATGTCACCAGCGGCGTCCTGTGCTCGAAGTTCTCGGCGTTGTCCTTCGTGTCCTTGAGCTTCTGCAGCTGCTCTAGCAATTGCTTCTCCATCTGCTTCGCCTCTTCGAGCAATGGCTCGACATTGAGGTTTAGGCCAAGCATTTCATTCAGCTTCTTCAGGACCTCTGCAGTAGCCTTGTAATCCGCAGACAATTGCACATTTGCGAGCATTGAAATCGCCATTACCTTCGAGTTCCTCAATCCAAGGAGAATGAGCGCGGTAACGCCTGTCGTGATGCCTTCAGGTATTTCCCTGAGGGAGTATCTCTTCAGCAGCTCCCGCGAAGCCTCGTTCGCGGCAATCCCGAAAACCATCTGGCTCTTGTCCCCGGAGGATTGCACCCCTGAAAGTGAAACAAGCTCCTTTATGCCCTTTGACTCAATCCACTCGACAGTTTTCTTTGCAACAAGGTGCGAAAAGTGCCTCGGAATCACTTGCTCTGAAATCAGAACCGCTACCTTTGAGGCCTTGTCAGCATAAACCCTGGCTGGCCTTACCGGCATTCCGGCGTGAATCCTTATCACCGGCGCGAAAATGTTTGAATCAATGTATCCTATCTCCTCGAACTTTAGCTTCTCTACAAGGTATTTTGCGGCTATTGTGCCCACTAGCCCCATTCCGGGATAGCCCTCAATCAGGGTATAGCCTTTCAGGTCCTGTTTTCCGTATTCGACAAAATTGACTTCAGCAATCATTTTTTCCCCTCAAAAACCCATTTTCAATGCGATGCTTATTCAAGGCCGTAAGTGGTTTAAATACTTTTCCGGCTTCATCGGCTTCATGGGCTTTTTAGAAAGTGTTTTTCCTCGGCGGAGCGCCCTGAAGGCCTTTTTACCTATACCCCGCCTTTCGCTGCAAAGTAAACTCCGAGGCCGATTGGCAGCAGGGCAACCGCGTACACGACCGCCTTGCGCGGAATCCCCTCCTGCATCGCGGCGAAAACAGAAGCAATCACCGCGAACTCCGCAATGTAAATTATATTTCCGATGCCCGCTGCTTCCATGAGGCCGCGCCTCGCGGCTTCGGAAGCATTCCCAATCATTCCAAGTCCAATGTCCCCAAACGCACCTTTGGCGCCGTCCACCCCAAGCCCTGCCGCAGAAAAATTCCCGGTGAGCGAAGCAAGCTTTCCGAGAATGAAAGGCACAAGGATTGCGCCGCCGAGGAGCACGGTGTACTTCTGCATCGCTGTCGCGGCCGCGCGCTCCATGCTTATGGCATTTGTTTCCGCGATGTCCTCCGCCGCTTCCCTGAAAGCAGCAGACATTTCAGCCCCGGATTCGATGCCAGAAATCATCAGTCCTGCCGCACGTTTCATCTGCCCCGAGCCGCTCCTTTCAGCCATCCTTGAAAAGGCCTCTTCGGGCGGCATTCCGGCCAGCATTTCATCCCTCGCTTTTGCGAACTCCGCTGAAACCGGGCCTCCTGAGTTGCATGCTATGAAATCCGCGGCATTTTCAGGGCTTGTTCCCTGGGCCATAGAGGATGCGAGCAGCAGCGCTTCTGGAACCGAGGAACCGATTTCCATTTTTCTCCTCTGCGAGAGGTAAAGGCCGTAAAAATGGGTGAGCGCAAAAGGCACGGCGAATGCAGGGATTGAAAGCACGATTAGAAGTTCGCTTCCGGCCAAAATCCCCGACATTGAAAAAAACAGGGCCAGGGCAGTCGAAGCAACAGCCAGCCTTTTAATGCCCGGCTCCTTCCAGAAAATAAATTCCAGCATATACCCTCATCCCTTCAGGTGTTCAGGGGTAATGGCCCATATCGCGGAAAGCATTGCAATGTCCGCAACCGGAAACGCAACGCAGGTTATTGCCAGGCCCTGCAACGGAGTGAATTGCATTTCCATGAAAGCGCTCCCAACCACGATGTACGCCTGGAACATTGCAGGAGCAACAGCAGAAACCGCGACAAAGGCGACCGAAATCGTCGCGGCCTTTGCGGAGAATTCCTTTGCCTCGGCCTTCTGCCTCGCTAGCATGCTGAGCGAAAGGGCCCTCAGTTCCCCGTTGTTCTAATGGCCCTGCTCGTAAACTGAAATTAGCTGGCTCACGGCCCTTTTCAGCTGCAATGACCTGTTCCGCCCTGCGAACCTCAGGAGGCAATCCTGCAAAGGCATTTTGCACAGCCGCGAATCCTCAATGCACTTTTTTATTCCATCCGGAAACTCCCCGTGGCTGCCTGAAACCCCGAGCAAGGCCCTCTCGAAATCTACCCCTGCGTCAAGCTCCGCGTTCAGCTGCATGAGCGCAAACGGGAGGTGCTTCTCAATCCTTCCCGCCCTCGCTTTCAGCTTCATCCCCGGAAGAGAGATTAGCAGGGCCATTGCCGCTGCCGCGGCAGCAATCGAGACCAGGGCGCCCTCGATAATGCCGTCCGCAAAAAGCAGCCACAGGAGCCATGCCCCGAAAAAAACCGCGAATGATTTCCTCGCTGCCCCGGAATAATATTTTTTTGCCCCGCATTTTTCCCCGAGGTCCGAAAGGTCCCTTTCAATATTTTCGAGGTTTTCATTCCAATTTCCCGTAATTCCCGATTGCATTGAAGAACTCCTCCTGCCTCGCGCCGCGCAAATCCAAAATGAATTTCGCCCTCCTGGAAATTTCCCCTTCAATGGCTTTTTCGCCGATTCCAAAGGTCCTGCATATTTTCTCCATTGCCCTTTTCGGCCTCGCAGCAGTGAAGAACTTTTTCTTCCTGAAATCATAAGCGAAAAGCCTGTTCATTCCCGCCGCGCCTTTTGCGCCTTTTTTTGCGGATGCCTCGCTGATTTCCACGAGTTTCCTTTCCTCGCTTCCGATTCCGCTTGAAAACCGCGTCCACCTTTTCTGAACGAGCAAAAGGTCAATTGCGCCGATGTCCTGCGGCATCACCCCGAGACCCTGCAGCCTCGCAATCGCATCCTCCGATGACTGGGCGTGGAATGTCGCGTAGCAACCCTTGCCCTGGCCCGCGAGCATAGTGTCCACAAAAGCGGCAACCTCTTTCCTGCTGCGCGCTTCCCCGATTACAACCCTGTCGGGCCTCATTCTAAGGGTGTTTATTATCAGTTCCTGCATCCCGATCCCTATTCCGTCCGAAGTCGCGAGCTTCACCGCGTGCCTGTGCGGCACTGAAATTTCAGGCGTTTCCTCGACGATTACAACCCGCTCATTCTTCGGGATGAAATTGAAGAGGCTGTTCAGCAGGGTTGTCTTGCCCGAACCCGTGTTGCCGCAAACCAATGCGGAGCAGTCGGCCTGCAACGCCATCCAGAGGAAAGCCATCTGCTCCGCTGAAGCGGAGCCGCAAGCAACGAGCTCCGCTGGAGTGAATGGCTCTTTCCTGAATTTCCTTATCGTGATGCACGGCCCCGAAACAGCGGCTGGCTCCATTACTGCATTCATCCTCGAGCCGTCCCTAAGGAAGGAATTCACTGCCGGCGTCCTGAAAGTCACCCTTCGCCCGGATTTTCCCGCGAGCGAATTTGCGATGTTCTTTACCTCCTGCCCGCTTGCGAAGTAGAGGTTTGTGGGCAGCCAGCCGAATGCAGCATCGAATGCGTGCACAGGCTTCGATTTTCCGAGGCCGATTACCGCGATTTCCTCGAGGCATTCATGCTCAAGCAGCTCCGCTAGCGGTCCCTCTGGCGAAAACAACATGGTGACTGCCTTTTCTAGGCCCTCCTTCTGCGGCCTTCCGAGCGAAAAGTTGTTGGCTTTCACGAATTCCCTGAATGATTCGATTGCGCCCTGGCCTTTTTTTCCGCGGCCGCGGTAATTCTCCAAAGCGCCACGCAGGAGCCTCGCTTCCTCCGGGCCAAGAGGCATCATCCTCTTCAGGAAATAAATCTTCTGGCCTTCCCTGGTCTTCACAACATCCCTGAATTCATTTTCTGAAAGCCTTGTCGCGATTTCTGCTTCGCTGACCGGGAAAACCCTCCAGCCAAGGGACTGCTCAACAACCTGTGAATCGAACAAAGGCGCTAGCTGGTCATGAGGCATCCAATCCCTGCAATCAATATATTCGTTAATTGACGTAATTATTGGTTGTAGGTTTTTTAAGCTTCACTGCCAACTCACAATGTCCCCAAATTTTACAAACTTGCTTTTTCCAACCGGCATTTCGATGAAATACTTCGCCGCTGCCTTCGGGGTGTAGTTCAGCATCCAGGGCTTCAATGTTGCCTTGTCCACCACACGCCTTTTCGAATCGAGGAAGACGATGTCGATGGGGAAAAAAACAAAAAGCATGTGAACCATTGCACGGACTATTGACTCATTAGGCAGGACAAATATAAGGGCATAATCAAAATTTTTCCTTGCCTCAAACATGAGGCCCCGGCCCCTTGCGGATGGGTCGTCGGCAATTCGCGTTTTTTCCATTATTTTTTTGCCAGACGTATTGTTGAAAAGCATAGAAAACCGCAAATCCAAACTAATTTTCAGTCAAGCCTTCTTCTTTTCCTCGCGGATTGATTCGAGGCTCGGCACCTTTATCTCCTCGAGCATCGCAAGCGACTTCTCTGGCGTGGCTTCCTCGCCCTGCCACTCGCCGAGCTCCTTCCTCAAATCATCAATCTCGACCATCTTCGCCCGCATGTCCGCGAGTATGCGCTCAACCCTCGCCTTGCTGATGGCCTGCCCGACATCCAAAACCCTGCCCATCGGAGAATAATAAGCGCTTCGGCAATAAATGCTTTTCGTGCGGTCAAATTCGCCGAAAGCAAGGAATTTTTAAGGCTTCCCAAGACTTTTAATCTAAGCCAGCCCCGTCGTCCAAGCTTTTAGGAAAAGCTTGTGCAAAATTTAGACGACGGTGCATGATACGGGCAGCCCCGTCGTCTAGCGGCTAAGGACATGGGCCTCTGATATAGTTCTCTTGTGAAATCAGTTGAGAATTGTAGAGCGAGCCCAGGACCACAGTTCGAATCTGTGCGGGGCTACTTTATTTTTTCTACTGGTATTGTGTGAACCCCTTGTCTCTCTTTAGCCTGCGCTGGGTTCTTCCTTTTTCTCCCCAAGTTTCATAACTTTTGTGTATGCTTGGTCCAAGGCGACCGCTGTTTAATCTGTGGGCGCTTCTTGGTAACTCAACAAGATTGCTTGCTCTGTCCGAGCCCCCGTCACTTCTTTGCTTTATGTGGTGGATTTCAATCTTTTCGCCAGGGACTCCAATAAAACCAGCCCACCTGTTGTGTCTTGCCCATTTTTTTTGCATTTTGTCATAGTCTGACGCCATATTTTTATCGCCTCTTTTCAAATTATTCAACGTTATACCCTGTCTTTTAATTCTTTATCTGGAACCTGTTGTTCTGGTAGTCAAAGGTTATTTTGAAGTGGTCAAAGAAGCTTGAGCCGAAGATGATATGTTCGTGCTGGCTTTGCCTGTCAAGGAGCACGGCGCACCTGCACTTGATTTCTATTGCTTCGTGCCCTTTTTGTATCCTTGTCCTTACATTTGACATTGTTGTTGTTATCGGCGTGCCTGTGAATGACTTTGCCTTTTCGGCTGCTGATTTGTCGAGTTCCAATTCGAGGGCTTCAGCAACTTCAAGGGGCAATAAAACAAAGTCTGAGCCGCTGTCGAGTATTGCCGTAAAATTGAATTTTGTGCCCTGTTCGCCGATTAGTGTGACAGGTATTATAGGCTCCTTTGACCGACTGCCGTTTCCAAGGTCAATGTGCTTGCATCTGTATGTGAGGTTCATAATCTTACAAGTAGCTCGCGGTCTTTTTCACTTTCGACAGCAGCACTTTTGCAATTGGCGCTACTTTTTTCGCCTGCTCTATAACTGTTTTGAGGGTCTGGCCGTGCGAAATCACCTTTTCGCCGTAAATTGCAATCCAGTCGCCTTCGCTGTATCCTTTGAAGTCCTCTGCGAGGAAGTATTCAAAGTTTTTGTCAATCATTGCTTCCATGCTTCGACCCTCTGATTTATTATATTCCCAATGGATTATATAAATCCGCTTGCAAGGTGTTTTTTGCTTATGCCTATGCGGTACTAATTATTTTCTTTGAATCTGTTGCCTTGAGGTTTATCTGTATCGCCCCGTATCCTACTTTCGGGTAAACCTTGTTTCCGCGCTTGTGCATTTCGACGAGGCCGAGCGCTTCGAGCTCGTGGAGGTCGCGGCTCACTGCCTCTTTTTTCCGGTGGAGCTCGATTGAAACGCTTGTGACGGTCTGCCCTGTGACCTCTGACAGGTATTTTAGTAGCCCAAGTTTCTTTTCTGAAAGTATCGCGGAAAATTGCTTTAAGTCCTTGAAGTAAATGGTGTGGTCTGGCGCGGCATCAACGTTTTTCGGGTCGCACAGCTTTTCCATGTCTTCCTCTGCGTCAGCGCCAATCTTTACAACAATTTTTTTCATGCCATGGCCTCGTATTTTTCAATCAAAGCTTTTTTCCAGCGTTCCCAATTTTCAAACATTTCTCTTCTGAGTTCCTCGGCAGTTTCCATTATTGCCTGGCAATTCAATGATTGAGGGTAAGGTGAGCGTCCTGAACTCCGAAAAGCGGAAAGCCCTTGAAGAGCTTTTTGGCTCGGCAAAGGGCGCAAAGCCGTTCAAGAGGGAAGAGCGGGACAGGGTGTTCTGATTGTACCTCGTGGATTCTTCTGCATGGATGTTGCAGTCCTCACAAAGGACAGGCATTTCCTGCATTTCGGCAAAATAACCGCTGAATTAAAATCTGATTCGGCGGCGATGGAGTTACTTCTTCCTTTTCCCCTGTTTCTTCGGGTCGTAGACCATGTATATCCTGTCCAGATAGGCATTGTTGTGCCTCATCCAGCCGGGGAGCACCCCGCACTTAATGAATCCTTCCCTTTCGTAGAGCTTTATCGCTTTTTTGTTGTCTGAGTAGACCGTAAGGTAAAGGTTGTGGGGGTTGAATTGCTTGATTGATTCCTTTATTATCATCCTGATGAGAATTGTTCCCAAGCCAGCGCCCCTGAACTCCTTTGCGATGTAGAAGCTCAATGACACGTTGTCCCTTTCCCTGCGCGGCATTTTTTCCGCGACAGCCCTTGCAACTATTTTGTTATCATGTTCCGCAACCCACACAATCATTTCCTTTTTGTTCATTTTGATTATGCTCTCGTTGTCTATTTCCCTCTCTTCCGCGGCGCTCACCCTCTTGTCAATCGCTATGTAGGCCCCTTCCTCCACAAGTTCGTTGAACAGTCTCATTAGCTTCCCGAAATCGTCCCTTGTGAAGCTCCTTATAACCGCTTTCCGCCCGTCCATGAGCAAAATCTCCTTTTTGAAGAGGAAAGTGTCCCTGAAGATGCGCTCATAATAATTTAGCCCTGCCGAATTTGCGATTGTCGAAAGCACTACCACAAGGCACACGAGCTCAATCCCGAATGACGCGGAGTTCGGGTAAATGAAGATGAACGTGGCTAGTGTCGCGCTGAGAAGGTCGCGCGGCACCATTACCGCGCGCAGGAAATCCTCGTGGCGCTGAGGCTTGGATATCCTGCCCATGATGCCGATTACAGCAATCCTCGCGAGGAGAATTCCAGCGACAAGCAGTATTGCGGTTAGCACGTTCTGCAGGTTCAATTGTTCGGGCCGGAATATGAGCCCAAGGTATACAAAGAAAAAAGTGTTTATGAAAAGGCTGAGCTCGCCCTGGAAAACCCTGAATGATTCATCAACCTCGAACGAGCCCTGCTTTTTGAGGATGCGGAGGAACTCCTCGGAATTCGCGAGTACGAACCCAATCAGGGCTATGGATATCACGCCTATTCCCCCGAGGTAAACAAAGTCGATTGAGTATATTGTCAGCAAAGCCGCGAACACGAGGAAGAAACCGAACCTATCTATCTTGAAATTCAGCAGGGCGAACAGCAGCACTGCCCCGAGGCCGAGGCCAAGTATGAATGAAATGGAAAAAAGCGAAAAGACCCCGCCTGCAAGCTCTGCAAGGCCTTTGCCTGCAGCAAGCCCGTTGTAGCGCATCAAGGCGATTGAGACTATGCATACCGCTATTGCCGACAACGTGCCTTCAAGGTAGAGGCTGTTCCTGATGCTGTTCGTTGTCCTGATCAGCGGTAGCGTTGAATACGCTGCGAAAGAGGACATGCCCCCGAATATTGCGCCAAAAACAAGGGAATCCATGGGCATCCAGCCGAGGGCAAAGTGCAGTATGCCGCTCAGCACAAGGATGCAGGCTGCAATGTTCAGCAATGCCGACAATACTGAAGAAGCGATGTTGACCTGCAGTTCCCTTGCCTTTAGCCTCAGCCCGGCTTCAAACACAATCGAGATTATCGCAACCGCGCCTATTACCGGCGCGATTCCCTGGAAGTACTGTGGGATATCTGAAATTGCAAAGTATTTTATCATGCCGAGCGGCCCAAGGGCAAATCCGGCGAGCAGGAGAATTATCACTTCCGGTATCCTTGTCTTTTCGAAAATCCACCTGCTGGCAAAGCCGATAAGGATTACAATGCCGATTAGGAAAAGTATTTCAAGCATCCATTACTTTTGTGGCTTTCTTTATATTAGCTTTTGCCCGCCGAATAACCCCAAAGGGCTGACGGGCGATTTTCAGGCCTTGACCATTACCTTTATATTTTTGCATCGCATTCCTTTTACTTATGAAGATAAAGTACTGCCCTTCGTGCGGGGGCATTGACATCAAGGCTTTGCCGACAAGCAGGGACCAGTGCATGAAGTGCAAGTTCGTGGGCGAGATGCGCGAGGGCAGTATGGATGAAATCAACCAGTATGCGAAGTCGCTGAAAAGCGGGATACAGCCGCAGCTTCCTGGCCAGCAGGCCGGGCCTGCAGGGCCCGGGGTTGGTGGAGCCGCACAGCTGAAGGCGAAACTGAATGCCCTCAAGGGCAAGAGCACGGGCGATGTTGAGTTCCTTTGATTATTCGCAAGGGAAGGGGTGTATTCGAATGGGCATGTCGATAAGGACGTCTATTTTCCCGATAAGGATGAAGTTCAGGGCGAAGGAGCCATGGGAACTGAACATCGAGGTCAAGAACGAGGACCCGGTGCAGAAAAAGGTTTCAGTTGCTGTTGATTTGCCTTCGCAGGCAAGCTTTGGGACTGTCGGCCTAACGAACAGGTTCGAGAAGCAGGTTGCGGATTTCAGGGCAGGCGGGACAATGCAGTTCAAGCTCCCGGTTTACCAGTCTAACTCCGCGGACGCAGGTTATTTCTCAGGCAAGATAACCGTTGAAGAGCACCCGCACGGCTTCGAGTTCAACGGCAGGAAAATAACAAAGGAACTGCCTTTCAGGATTGTGGCGTGAAACAATCTCTGATTTGGCCACTCTATATTTATGGCTTTATCCGGAATCCGAAGGCCGTTTGCAGGTTCCAAGCCCCGCGCTTTGACAATGCACGAATTGAAGGGCACAGAAATCTTTTGGATTTCATGTCGTGAGAAATTTCACCGCTTCCGGGAAAAGGCCCCAGAAGGAAGGTTTCGCGAGCATCCTGCCGAGGAAGCGCGAGGGCCTGTCCATGTCCCCGGCTTCCGAGAGGAATTCCCCGACTTTTGCCCTGCGCATTTTCCTGAGCATGGAATCAACCTGCTCCGATGAGAGAGAGTTTATGAACTGCCTCATTTTCCAGTGCATTTTCAGCTCCTTGTTCAGGCTTTCGAGGTTCTTTTCATACGCGCTGAGGGGTGCGTTGTCCTTGAAGTGTGCGTCAATGGTGTCGCCCGCGATTCTTCCGGCCTCGATGCCCATTATTATTCCGCCGCCGGTTGTCGCCTTTGTATGGAACGCGGCGTCCCCTGCAAGGAGGATGTTGTCCTTTGAAATGCCCTTCAGCGGCTCACCGATAGGTATGAGCGAAGAGCACATGTCCGAGAATTCGCCCGTGATGTTCTTTTCACTGGTGAAAAGGCCGAAGTCCTTTTTCACGTTTCCGGATATGCTCGCGAGGCCTATCCTTGCACGCTCCTCGCTTTCAGGGACTATCCACGCGAAAAAGCCCTTTGCATAATCCCCGAAGTAAAGCTGCACATACCTCGGGTCGAACCTGCCAGAGACATCTACCTGGTATGCATGGACAAAATCCTTTGCATTCGCATCAATGCCGATTATTTTCCGCACCCTTGAATTCACGCCGTCAGCGCCAACGACAACCCTTGCCTTTACAAGCTCGCCCCTGCCCCTGTGCTCCACGAAAAGCGATTCATTCCTGATGTCAATCAGCCTCGTGCTTGGCCGGATTTCAACGCCTGCCTCAATCGACTCCTGGCAGAGCGCCCTGTCGAACTGCCCCCTGTCAACAACGTAAGCGACTGTTTCGTTGCGCTTCACCTCGATCATCTCGTGGCTGGGCGAGTATATCTGGCAGCCTTTTATGCCGTTCATTAATGAGGCATCAACCGCTTTCCTGAGCTTCAGGTCGTTCACTCCGCTTGCGCTGATGAGGCCTGTGCATGCGGCAGGCTCCCCGACTTTAGGGTGTTCCTCGAGGACAACGGTCTGCCATCCTTTTTCCTGTATCCTCTTTGCGGCTGCAAGGCCCGCTGGCCCCGCGCCTGCAACTGCAGCCATGTGCATTTCAATCGCAAATAATAGGCTTGAAGTGGTAATTAAACCGAACTGTGGACTGTTTTTGGCGGAATTATTGTTCACTTGGCCTTTTTCCACTTCGGGCCTTCTGCGTGGCCTGGCTTTGCGTGGCCGCTTTCAGGCTTTATGATGCCTTTCCTTTGGCTTTTCCATTTTTGGATAAAGCAGGACCGCGATTCCCGCTGCCGCGATCAGAAGCAATATTGCGGTGCCTGTCAGGTCCCCGGTTTGTGCATTTTCCTGGTTCGGGCTTTTTCCTGCGTTGCCCTGCTGCGGCTCCTGCTCACCATAGCTCTTTCCTGTTTCAGGGTTCGGCGGGGCCGTGCCGCTTGTTTCCCCCTCAGGCGGTGTTGTTCCCCCGCTTGGAGGAGTTACGCTGCCCTGCGGCTGCTGTGCAGGAGCATTTGAATCGGTTGTGTTGGAGTTTGTGTCTTTTGGTTCAGCTGGCGGCGCAGGCACATTTTGGTCAGGCAATGGCGCCGTGACCCTCAAAATTCTTCCAGCAGGCCCGATGTTTCCGGCCTTGTCAACCGCCTGTATCCTGTAATAGTAATCCTTTCCGCCAACTAGGCCTTCGCGGTCAATGAAATAATTTGTGTCGGATGAAAATTTTTTCACCCCGCCGTCGTTTGGCATGAAATCATTGCTTCCTGTCTTCTGCTTGTTGTTCCTGAAAATGTTGTAAGCTGATATGCCTGAGGCATCAGAAGGCACCGGCCAAGAGAGTGTTATCGCGCTTCCCGGCCCGGGTGTTCCTGCCGGATTTTCAGGCGGAAGAGGCGGCGTCACGTCAATCCTTACGAGGTAATGCCCCGCAGGCCCGCAGTTGGAATCATCGCATGCTGCCACATTGAAGTATTTCTCCCCGTCGTTGCTGTTCGTGAAATAGGCTTCGAGCAGGGTTGTTTCCATTGATGCCGGCATTTCATCCGGAGTGCCACTCATGGAATATTCATACTTTGTCGCCCCTGCGACCGATTCCCATGTGAATCTCGGCTTGTTGTTCTTTGACCAGTCAGCAGTTGGGTGTGTCGTGGATGAAATTTTAGGCTCGGCGAGGCCAGTGGCAGCGGAGAATGCAATCCCTGAAAAAATTGAAATAATGAGCATTGCAGACAAAACAAATGCAGCTTTCCTTTTCATTCCAACCATGCTTCCACCGCCTGAAAAAATGCCGATTTTCGATTGCATCCAATGCCAATTGGCATTATGTAAAGTCTATATTACGACGCCCCAAGGCCTTAATTAATCTTGCCATTGGCTTGTTTTTATAGATTTTTTTTGCAGGGTTTCCGCCAGGGCGATGAATTCTGCCGAGAACCTTTCCGTGCTGAAATTTTCCCGCATGAATTTTCCTGAATCGCATTTTTCAGGCAGCCTGCCAATTGCATTTTTCCAGTCCTCTGCGTTCCGCGAGCCTACTTTTTCAAGCCCCTCAATTTCAATCTCCAGCGCAATTCCTACTTCGGATGAAACCACGGGGGTGTTGCACGCGAGAGCCTCGCAGATTACGAAGCCAAATCCCTCAAAGCGCGATGGGAAAACAACGAAATCGGCAGCATTGTAGTATAATGCTAGCTCTTCCCGCCCCACAGGGGGGACTGCGGCGATGTTTCCCGCTTTTGCATCCGATGTAATTGGCGAAGTAATTGAAATGAATTTCGTACCCTGCATTTTTACCGCGATTTCCTCGAGCAGGTCAAATCCTTTCTGGTATTCCTGCCGCCCCACAAACAGCCCCAGGCGGCCTTCATCGTCTATCCCCAGCTTTTTTCTTGCTTTTTCCTTTCCAATGGGCCTGAAGATTTCGGTGTCGACGAAGTTGCGTATCACCTTGGATTCGACGCCGTAATATTTCCTGTTGAGCTCCTGCGTGAGCTTCGAGTTTGAAACGACCGCGTCCGCGTTTTTTGCCCCTGTTTTTTCAAAGTGCGAATAAATGAACCTTGTCCTGTAATATTCAGGCGAAACCTTTGGTATGGCATTGTCAGCGAGGCCCGCAAAGGTGCCGTGCGAAATGTTTATGACAGGGCGCCCAACCTTTTCCGGCCTCAACGCCCAGCTGTACATCCCGTGCGCAATCACGATGTCCGGCTTTATCATGTTGCATGCTTTTTCCGCGTGCCTGCAAACGGAAAGCGCACGCAATGGCTCGCGCAGCGGAGGAAAGCCCTCGAAGGCATTCTTCCCCGCCCGCTCAGTGCCGATTATTTCTGAGCCGGGAAAAACCTTCGCTAGCTGTTCCGAATACGCCTCCACCCCGGCCTTTACTTTCGGGCTGGTTGTCGAGGTGAGGATGAGCGCCTTCAAACTTTCACCGTTAGCCAGTAGAATATTAATGCAAACGGGTATAGAATGCCATGTGCAAATTTCAGGAGTGAAAAAATAATTAATTGTTTTATAGTAAATTCAAGGCCTCTTGCGAAAATAATATAATGCGCGGCAAAGAATGCCGCTATAAAGAGGCCTATGTCTCTAATCGCTATTGTCGAAAAACCGGTTGACAATATTATTCCAATAAGGTATAGGCCAACTATCCACATAAAACTAATACTCGCTTTTACCATTTCTTTCGCAAAGGAGTTTCCTAAATATTTCCAGTATTTTCCCCACTGCTTCTTCATTAGCCTCACATCTTCCTTCAGAAGTAGAATTGTTTCAACCGGCCTGAGCAGCGGCACCTTCCTTTGCGGGTGCAGAACCCGTGCTTCGGGGCAGAACTCAATTTTCCCGAATTCCATCGCCCTGAACGCGAGGTCGGTGTCCTCGCGGTAAAAATGGTATGCCTCGTCAAAGCCGCCTATCTTTTCGAGCACATTTTTCCTGAATGCGATGTTGCACGTCGGGAAAAGCCCGCCTTTGAGGTTCACAGGCGCATTGGAGTAAAGCATTTTTTTGCCTTCGGTGAAAGTGAACCCCTCAATGCCCGCGAGGCCATTGTTTTCACCAAGCTTTCCAGATAATTTTTCGAGCCAGTTCTTTTCCGGGATGCAGTCGTCATCCGTAAATGCGACAATTCCCCCCTTGGCCGCTGAAATCCCTATGTTCCTTTTCCTTGCAGGGCTCTCTGTTTCTGAGGCAAGGCACCTGAAATTGACGTATTTTTTCCCTGCTGCTTTGCAGGTTGCCTCAACTTCCTTGCTTCCGCCATAAACAAGAATCACTTCAAAACCATTTTTTCCCATTGATTGCCCCGCAAGCGCAGTTATTGTTTTTTCTAGCAGCTCCGGCCGGTTGTATGCAGGCACGACAACGCTTATTTCCGGGTTCATTTTTCCGCCCCTTTGCTTTTGCCGGTTTTTACCCCTGTTTTTTTGCCTATCGCATCGGAGTATATTTTTTCCAGCTCGGTTATTTTCCCGCCCCACGCGAAATCCTTCGCCCTCAGGGCGCAGTTTTCCCTCAGGTGCCTTTTCCTCATCGGGCCCCATAGCATTACCTTCCCTATTGCTTCCGCGGACCCTTTCATGTCAGTGTAATCCAGCAGGATTCCGCATTCCGAATCCCCGATGATTTCCTTGTGGCCTTCGTTGTCCTGCACCATGGGTATGCAGCCGCTTGCCATTGCCTCCGCAAGCGAAATCCCGAACCCCTCGTATTGTGAAGCCGACACAAAAAACTCGTGCGAGGCATATAGCCCCTTCAGCTCTTCATCCGAAGGGTTCACGACATACTTGACTTTTGTGTCAATGCCAAGTAGCACGTTCTTTTTCAGATATTCCGAAAGCAGGCCTTCCCAGTCATTGCCCGCTACTGTCAGGGCGAAGCTCTCTTTCCTGAGCCTTGAAAAGGCTTCAAGCAGAAGCCCTACCCTCTTGTTCGAGGAGAACCTCCCGACGAAAAGAAACGAGTTCGGCTTTTTTTTCCCGATTGTGAATTCCTGCGGGCTTATGCCATTTTCAAACAGCACGGTGTTTTTGCATATGCCGGAAAACAGCTTCAGGTCGTTTCTGCTGACTGCAATGACTTTGTCAGCCATTTTCAGCAATGCCCTCTGGAATGTGCTGAAATATATTTTTTTCGCGGAACTTAGGCTTTCAGTGTGGAATACCCCGCCATGGGTGGAAACCACGACCGGCTTTTTGTGCAATGGCTTTGTTGCAAGAAGGAAATCCGACATGAATCCGATTCCATGCACATGCACGATGTCCGCATCCTTTATTTTCCCCAGTATCGCAGGCGCGACCTTGTAGTATTTGAGGTCGATGAAAGGTATGCGCCAGATTTTTATCTTCCCCACTGCGCCTTTTTCAGGCAGCTTTTCTCCGGAATTCGCGCACCTGTCAAGGCAAACGACACTGACCTCGTGCCCGCGTTCCGCGAGGAGCATGCCAGTGTCCTTTACGACCTTTTCAATCCCGCCGAGACATGGGCTGAAGTGGTTTGCCGCATGGACAATTTTCATTTTAACGCCCCTTTCGCGTGCCTTATGAATCCGGCCGGCAGGCCGAGCATGAATGCGAGGGTCCTAACGTTAATCATTAAGATAGAGAATGCCGCAACCGGAAGGTCTTTTCCCGACATGAAATATGCCGACTTCAGGATTGTTGCACTGCCCGCAATGAAAAGCAATGTGTTGATTGAGAGTACTGTCCCTGCGACCCACGCGTGGCCGGATAAATAAAGCACCGGCACCATGAGCATTGCCGCTGTGCCGAAGTATCCCGCGAGAATCTGCACCTTCACCGATTTTGTGGTGTATGAGTCTGAAATTATCTTGTCGGTGTGCTTGCTGTACAGCGGGATGCGGTAGAATGCGCGGTAAAATTTTGTCCTGAAATATTTCCAGATTGTATCGGGGTGTGTGTGGTAAACGACCGCTGAGGGATTGAACACGAGCTTTTTGCCCTTTTTCGCGAGCTTGTAGCTCAGCTCCGGGTCCTCGCCCGAAGCTTTCGGGAATGATTCGTCAAAGCCTCCTGCCCCGAAAAAATCCTTCGCCCTGTAAGCGGCGGAATAGCTCCCTATCCAGTCGAGGCTTTGCGCGTGCTTCTGCATCCTCTCATACCGCTCTTCTATTTCAAGCTGCACAAACCTCGCGACAAGGGAGCGCTGCCTTGTCGCATATGCTCCCTGGACGCCGACAACGTCCCTGTCCGCAAATGGCTTGAGCATTTCCCGGAGCCAGTTTTTTTCAGGCACGCAGTCCGCGTCCGTGAACAGCAGCGTCACGCCTTTCGCATTCCTAGCCCCTAAGTTCCGTGCCTTTGCAGGCCCGGCGTTCTGCTGCCTCAGCACCTTTGCCCCTGCCTTTTCCGCGGCTGCCGCGGTCCCATCCGTAGAGCCGTCATCCACCGCAATTATTTCAAAGTCAATTTTTCCGTCCGAAAGTTCCTGCGACCTTATGGCCTTTATGCATTCCGTGATTGCCTTTTCGCTGTTGTAAGCCGGCACAATGACGCTTGCAAGCATTCACTTCACTTCCGTTCCGCTTTTTTTGGCAGCCTTCACGACCATTTCTTCCTGAAGGCCCCTAGGCAGGGCTCCGTGCAGCAGGTTCCTGAAAAAGAAGGTCCACTTGTTCCTGCTGCCGTATGCGTTCTCTTCGGAATAAGGCAGGCAGAAATATTCCCTCACTTCAAACCCGTTTTTTTCAAGCAGGCCCCTTAGTGCGGCGTAATCAAAAAGGCTCAGGTGCACTTTTGTTTCGTAATTGCGGAAAACCCTGTTCACTAGGCTTCCCCTGTTCGGCGTTGTGAGGATGAGCGCCCCGCCTTTTTTAAGCACCCTGTTCGCTTCCGAAACGAATTTTCCCGGTTTTTCAAGGTGCTCTATCAGCTCTCCCGCAAAAACCGAATCGAAAAAACCGTTTTTGAACGGGATTTTTTCAGCGCTCGCACGCTTGTAATGGCCCGAATCTTTTTTTGTCTCGATGTCAACGCCGTAAACGTTTCCGCGGCCGAATTTTTCAATGAATTTCCGGTGGATTCCCCCGACGCTGTAGCCGACATCGAGGATTTTTCCGTCAAGGTTCTCAAGCGCGAATTCAACACGGCCCATGCAGATACCGTCAAACAATTGTTTTTCCATTTATTAAATTTGACTTTTCGCCGGATTGGCCGTAAAGGGGGTTCTCAAACAACCTGTTTTTTTTACGCTGCCTGCTTTCCAGCCGCGGCCTTTTTCAGGGGATTGATTCCGAGCAGGTATTTCAGGAACGTTTTTCCGCCCTTCATGAGCCTCGGGGCCTCTCGCGGATGTGTCAGGATGAGGCCAACCCTGCTCGCGATGTATTCCGGCCGCATGTAGAATTCCCTCCTCGCCTGGTCGCATGCCTCCACGAGCTCTTTTGCAGTCAGCTTGTCGGTGTTTAGTATGGTGTTGTGCGTACCTTCGCTTGTCAGCCACTCGTCCCAGTTGGC
This sequence comes from uncultured archaeon, assembly GCA_902386385.1. Lineage (GTDB taxonomy): Archaea > Iainarchaeota > Iainarchaeia > Iainarchaeales > Iainarchaeaceae > CABMIU01. The sequence goes on along the minus strand of CABMIU010000013.1, from coordinate 44,814 downwards.
TGTTGCCAGGAACCGGTTCTCGGTTGCCCATTTGAATGCTTCCGTGCCGGGATAGACCATCAGCGGGAAAAATTGCGCTGTGTCCGGCGAAAGCTTTTTCGCCCACTCAACGGTTTTCTTTATTGTTTCCTTTGTCTCGCCCCTGTTGCCCAGCATGAAGCAGCCGTGCACGAGCAGCCCGGCCTTTTTTGAATCAATCATGAACTCCTCAATCTTTTCTATGCGCGTGCCTTTCTTTATGTTTTTGAGGATTTCCTGGTCAGCGCTCTCGAATCCGACGCACATGAGCCTGCATCCCGCCTTTTTCATCCACTGCATCGCCTCGAGGTCAATGTCAGCCCTCGCGTTGCACGTCCACGTGATTTTCAGGCCCCTTTCCAGGATTTCCCTGCACAGCTCTATTGTGCGCTTCTTGTCCTGCGTGAGGGTATCGTCCTCAATCATTATGTCCTTCACGTGCGGCAGGTTCCTTGAAATCCACTCGAACTCGTCAACGACGTTCTTCACGCTCCTCGCCCTGTAAGCCCTGCCGGTGAGGGTCTGCGGCCAGACGCAGAAAGTGCACATGTTCCGGCAGCCGCGCGCGGTGATTATCGTTATCTGCGGGTAAAGCACCGAAGGGTAGAAATAATCCCTTATGTTCAGGTGCCTTGCGTAAACCTCGCTCACAAAGGGCATCGCGTCAAGGCCCGGTGTTTCTATGGGTGGCATCAGGGGATTCTCTCTTATCGCCCCGTTTTTGCCCCTGAACACGATTCCGCGCACACTTTCAAGCGGTTTCTTTTTTTCAATCGCTGATGCCAAATCCCTCACGATGAAATCATACTCCCCCCTCGCGACCGCATCAATCTTCGCGCTTGTCCTGAGGCTCTCCTCCGGAAGGGCGCTCACATGGGTGCCGACCATCAGGGTGAATGCATCAGGCGCAGCTTCCTTCAGGGCATCAACAACCTTCACGTCATTGTTGAACGAAGCAGTGACCGTGTCAGCAACAATCAAGTCCGGTCTCCAACTGCGTGCAATTTCAAAGACTTCCCCGAGCTTCATTCCGGAAGCAGGGCAGTCGAGCAATTTCACTTCGTGGCCTTCCTTTTCGAGCACGCCTGTCGCGTAGGCCATCCATATCGGGAAATATATGCAGCCGCCCCTGGAAATCGCGGGACTCCTGCTCGTGCGCGAGAATTTGTAAAGGAACGGGGGGTTAAGCATCAGCACTTTCATCTGCACACGCTCACATAAACAATGAATCGCTTTTTTCCATGATTATTTTATGGCCGATCAACTGGCTATTGCCGGAAATAAGCCTGTTTAGGGTTTAAATAGGGCTTTTGGTACAGTGCGCAACAGTGGGCCAATGCATCAATTCTTCGCATGGATTCACCTCGGCGATTTTTCCCCGACGAATTTGTTCACGCGCAGGAGCTCGTCAAAACAGCCTGCGTCGAGCCACTCCTTTGTGAGCTTGCTCGCGCAAAGCGAGCCATCCTTTATGTAGTAGTTGTGGAGGTCTGATATTTCAAGTTCCCCGCGCTTGGAAGGCCTGAGGTTTTTTATAACCCCGAAAACCTGCGGCGTGTACATGTAAACCCCGACAACAACCCAGTTCGTCGGAGGGTCCTTCGGCTTTTCAATGACCTTACTGACGCGGTCGCCTTCGAGCACCGCGACCCCTGCCTTTGAGGCTTCCTCGCGGGTGGTCTCATACAGCAGCACGCGGGATTTTTCCTTTCCCTTTTCAAACGCCTTCACAAACGGCGTGATGTCATCGAACAAGATGTTGTCCCCGTTGATTGAAACGAACCTGTCGGAGCCGACGAACTCCCTCGCGAGTCCGATTGCCTGCGGCAGGCCGCCCGCCTCGTCCTGCACCCTGAATGTGAAGTTCACGCCGAAATCCTTTCCTGACCCGAGCAGGGCGAAGACATCGCCCGCATGGCTCGTCCCGGTTATGACAAGGATGTCCCTGATGCCTGCCCGTTTGAGGGTTTCAATCGGATAGTATATCATCGGCTTGTCGTAAATCGGGAGCAGATGCTTGTTCGTTACCGTTGTCAGCGGGCGCAAACGGCTCCCAGTGCCGCCTGCCAGAATTATGCCTTTCATGTTCTCGCCTCCTTCAGCGGCTTCCACCATGCCTCATTGTCCCTGTACCACTGCACGGTTTCCTTCAGGCCGTCATCGAATTTCTTCTGGGCCTTCCAGCCGAGCGAATGCATTTTCGTGCTGTCGAGCGAGTAGCGCAGGTCATGGCCTTTTCGGTCCTCGACAGGCAGAATCATTTCCTCTCCCTTCCCCATTAGCGAGATGATTTTCCTTGTGAGTTCAATGTTTCGGACTTCGTTGCCGCCGCCGATATTGTAGATTCCGCCTTTCTTTCCCTTCTGCCCCGCGAGCAGGATTCCGCGGCAGTTGTCATCGACATGTAACCAGTCCCGCACATTCTTCCCGTCCCCGTAGAGCGGGACCTTCTTCCCTTCAATCAGGTTTGTCACGAAAAGCGGTATCACTTTTTCGGGGTACTGGTAAGGCCCGTAGTTGTTCGAGCTGCGCGTAACAACAACGTCAAAGCCGAATGTCGTGCAGTAGCTCATGGCAATAAGGTCCGAAGCGGCTTTTGTCGCTGAGTATGGATTGCGGGGCTCTAGCCTGTCGGTTTCCTTCGAAGAACCTTTTTCAACCGAGCCGTAAACCTCGTCAGTGCCGACCTGCAGGAGCCTCTGCACCCCCGCTTTCATCGCGCATTCAACCATGTTCTTTGTGCCCTGCACGTTGGTGCGCACGAATGCCGAGGCATCCCTTATCGAGTTGTCCACATGGCTCTCCGCCGCGAAATTGAAAACCGTGTCAACTCCATCGAGTGCCATTGAAACCGTTTTCGGGTCGGCAATGTCCCCCTTCACGAATTTGTACCTTTTTTTCCAGCCAGGGTTTTGCGCAATGCCTTTGAGGTTGTTCGGGTTTCCCGCGTAAGTGAGCAGGTCGAAATTTACGACCTCGATGCCTGTTTCGCGGAGCAGCATCCTGATGAAGTTGCTTCCGATGAACCCGCATCCGCCGGTGACGAGAATTTTTTCCATTTCAACGCCCTGAATCACATTTCCATTCTTGGCCTTTGGGCAGTGGTATTTTAATGTCCGGCCTCCGGCCCAAAGTATAACTCCCTTTCTTATTGGTTAAATCCTTTTTGGTTCGCCTTTGCCCCTGCAATAATGGCGTTCTCCGCCCTCTCGAGGCGCTCGAAAGTGTCCGTGGTAAGCCAGAGTCCCTTGTGCATGTGGCAGTAGAGCTTTCCCGCCTTTGCAAGCTGCGGGAACATCGCCTTCTCGATTAGGCTGAACCCTTCCGGAAGGAGCTCCAGTGCCTTCTTTTCAATCACATATGTTCCCGCATTCACGAACCTGCCAGTTTCCTTCCCTTTCTCCGGCTTCTCCACAAACTCGAGTATCCTTTCCCCATCAACTTTCGCTACACCGAAACCGGAAATGTCATCCACTTCTGTAAGGGCGATTGTGGCCTGCGCCTTTTTCGTGAAATGTTTTTTCGCCATTTCCGAAAGGTGGAAGTCCGCGATGTTGTCGCCGTTCACCATGAAAAAGCTTTCATCAAGCATATTTTCCGCTGCCTTGAGAGCGCCTCCGGTGCCAAGCGGCTCCTTCTCCTCCGAGTAAATTATTTCGACCCCGAAATTCCTTCCGTCGCCGAAGTGTTCCTCGATTTTATTGTGCATGTACCCGGTTGCGAGGATTATTTCCTTCACGCCGTGTGAGGCGAGGAGTTCGATGTTGTACTCTAAAATCGGCTTGCCGGCGACAAGGACAAGGGGTTTCGGAATCTCGTCCGTGAGCTGCTTGCGCAAAATCAGCGGCGTGAGGTGGCTTTTCAGGGCATTAGACGGCCTGAGCCTTTCCCCCTTTCCGCCAGCGAGGACGAATGCCTGCCTTATTTTCATGGTGCATTATCTGGTCGGAAAGCAATAATAACATTTTCTGTTGGCCTAAATGTCGCACGCCCCAAGAAGCGGCCATTTCCATTGCCTTTCTGGTGGCTTGGCAAGTATTCCCGGGACCACCAATTCCTTTAAAAGCCGTGCAGAACCAACATTAAGTGTAAATTCCTTTTTTTCCTTAACAGGTTTTCCATAATGAGGATAGCAGTCATAGGAACAGGGTATGTAGGCCTTGTCGCGGGAGCATGCTTCGCGGACCTGGGCAACAGCGTTATTTGCGTGGACATCGACAGGAAAAAAATCCACAGCCTAGAGAATGGTGTCATCCCGATTTATGAGCCTGGCCTCGGTGACCTCGTGAAGAGGAACCTTTCCGAAAAGAGGCTTTCCTTCACGACCGACACCGCGAAGGCGGTAAAGGGTTCTGACATAATTTTCATCGCTGTCGGCACCCCGCAGGCCGATGACGGCAAGGCTGATTTGAAATATGTTATGCAGGCCGCGGAAGACATAGGCCGCAACATGGGCTCGTGGAAAATAGTCGTGGACAAGAGCACTGTCCCTGTCGGCACCTCCGAAAAGGTAAGGGCTATGGTTGAAAAGGCCTCAAAGGGGAAATTCAGGGTGAGTGTTGTTTCCAATCCAGAGTTCCTGCGCGAGGGCTCCGCCGTAAAGGACTTCCTCGCGCCTGACCGGGTCGTAATCGGCTCCGCGGACCCTGAAGCGGCAAGGGCTGTCGCGGATTTGTACAGGCCGCTGGACTGCGAGGTCCTTGTCACTTCGCCTGAGAGCGCGGAGATGATAAAATACGCGTCAAATGCCTTCCTCGCTACTAAGATTTCATTCATCAACGAGGTCGCGGCGATTTGCGAAAAGGTCGGGGCGGATGTTTCAGAAGTTGCGAGGGGAATGGGTCTTGACAGGAGAATAGGCCGGCACTTCCTTAATGCAGGCTCAGGCTATGGCGGAAGCTGCTTTCCCAAGGATGTCAAGGCATTGCAGCGCACCGCGCACGAGGCAGGATATGATTTCGTGCTTCTCAGGGGCACCGAGATGATAAATTCAATGCAGAAAACCATCGCCGTGAGGAAGCTCAAGGCAGAGCTTGGCAGCCTGAATGGGAAGAAAATAGCCCTCCTCGGCCTCGCCTTCAAGCCTGACACGGATGACATGCGCGAGGCGCCATCGATAGAAATAGTTGAGGCGCTCCGCAGGGAAAAGGCGGATTTTGTGGCGGTTGACCCCGTGGCGGAGGAGAATGCGAAAAAAATCCTCGGCAAGATAAATTTTGCTAAGGACGTTTATTCCGCTGCCGATGGCGCGGACGCAATTGTCCTTGTCACGGAGTGGAACGAGTTCCTCGAGCTTGATTTCGCCAGGGTTGGCCGCGCAATGAAATCAAAGCTTGTTGTTGACGCGAGGAACTGCCTTGACAGCGCAAAGCTCAGGGCCTTGGGCTTCAAGTACATTGGGGTTGGGCGGCAATGAAGGCGCTCATTCTTGCGGCAGGTTACGCCACGAGGCTCTGGCCCCTGACAAAAAACATGCCCAAGCCGATGCTCGAGGTGAAGGGCAGGGCAATAATCGACCACATTTCCTCGCATTTCTGTGAAATAAAGGAACTTTCCGAGGTTTTTATCGTAACCAATGAGAAATTCGCCCCTGATTTTGAGGAGTGGGCGCAAAAGCAGAAGCACAGCCTGAAGGTCAAGGTTATAGATGACATGACAAAATCGAACGATGACCGCAAAGGCGCCGTCGGGGACATGCATTATGCGATTCAGGAAGCGAAGATTGATGACGACCTCCTTGTAATCGCGGGGGACAACCTCTTCGAGTACAAGCTCGCGGACTTTTATAAATTTTTCCAGCAGAAAAAAGCCTCTGTTGTCGCGTGCAAGGACATGGGCTCGAAGGAAGAGGTCAGGGGCAAGTTCGGGGTTGTCGAGGCAGGCAATGACCTGAAAATAATCGGCTTCGAGGAGAAGCCGCAGGAGCCGAAAGGGACGCTCGCAGCAACTGCATGCTACATCTTTTCTCGCAATGACGTGAAGGAAATCACGAAGTACATAGAGTTCGGGAACAAGCCGGACAACTCAGGGGATTTCATAAAATGGCTCGCTGGCCACAGGCCTATTTTTGCTTTTGTTTTCAAGGAAAAATGGTACGACATAGGCTCTTTCGAGAGCCTAGGCAAGGCAAGGGAAGAATTCAGCGGCGGATAGGTCTGCCGCAAGCGCGTGCCCCGCTTGGTGAAGCGGACGTCGTACCCTATGCGAGGGTACATAAGGCAAATCAATTTATTTGCTGGACTTGCCAGGCTTTTCCGCGACCACGAGCTGGTTCATGCCTAGCTGGAATTCAGATGTCTCTAGCACATTGAATCCTTTTTTTTCAATCAGTCCTTTAAGCTCCTGCATTTCGAATATTTTTTGGTGGTCTTCCGCAGCGTCTGATGAAACCAATCCTATCCTGCTGAGGAGCTTGTGCAGCCAGTCCCCTCTTTTTGTCGGCGTTGTAATGATTAGCATGCCCCCCGGCATCAGGGCTTTGAAGCAGTTTTCCATTGCCTTTTCCGGCTTTGTCAGGTGCTCCACAACCGCGGCCATGGCCACGCAGTCGAATTTCGACAGGAGCTCTTCAGGAATACCTTTCTGTATGTCAGCGGTGAAATACCCGAAATCAGGCCTGAATTTTTCCCTCGGGAGCAGGTCCATTCCGGTGTAGCTTATTCCCTTTGGCAGGAACCTTTTGAGAGAGCCGCGCTCACACCCGATGTCCAGGACGCTTTTACCTGAAACCCTCCTTGCGACTTCCGTGTTCCTCTGCCTTATCAGAAATCCCGTGAGAAGCCCTTCTTCCGCCATTCCCGTGCACCTGACAGTTAGGTTAAAAACAAATCCATATTAAATGCTCTGTTGGTTTCCATGGCAAGAATCGCTGTTGCCGGCGGCGCCGGGCTCATTGGCTCGCATTTGTGCAGCCTTCTCGTTGAAAGGGGTGACACGGTTTACTGCATTGACAACCTTTCAACCGGCTTCAGGGAAAACATACTGCCGCTTTCAAAGAAAAAGAATTTCCATTTTGTCAAGGCCGACATTTCAAAGCCTTTCAGGGCGCCGAAAGTCGGCTGCATTTACAATCTCGCGTCACCTGCCTCGCCAATTGATTACCAGGAAAAACCGATACAGACACTTGATGCCGGCTCCGTGGGGGTGAAAAACCTTCTGGAGCTTGCGAGGAAAAGCGATGCAAAGATACTTTTTGCTTCCACATCGGAAGTTTACGGAAACCCCCTCGAGCACCCGCAGAAGGAATCCTACTGGGGCAATGTCAACCCGATAGGCCCGCGCAGCTGCTATGACGAAGCCAAGCGCTTCGGCGAGGCAATGTGCTCCTCCTACCGGCGCGTTTACGGCGTGGACGCGAAAATCGCGAGGATATTCAATACCTACGGCCCGAAGATGCGCGCTAACGATGGCAGGGTCGTTCCTAATTTCATCTGCCAGGCACTGGGCAACGAGCCGATAACGGTCTATGGCAACGGGAGCCAGACACGCAGCTTCTGCTATGTTTCCGACCTCGTGGACGGGCTTGACCGGCTAATGGCCTCAGAGGAGCAGGGGCCGATGAACCTCGGCAACCCGAGGGAAACGACAATGCTCGAGCTTGCGAACCTCGTGGTTTCGCTTGCGGGAAGCGGGTCAAAAATCGTGTTTGAGGGCCTTCCTCAGGATGACCCTGAGCGCAGGATGCCGGACATCTCGCTCGCAAAAAAAACCCTTGGCTGGCATCCTAAAACAAGCCTGGAGGAAGGCCTCGCGATTTCAATAGATTATTTCAGGAGCAGGATGCATGCAGGGCTTAAGCAAAATTGATTCTGCCATTTTGCCGTATAATATATGATATTATAAATATCCGCCATCTACTTCAGGAATGATTCCGCGAGGCATCCCCAGAAAAACCTGAAGGACTGGCCCCATATTTTCGTTTTAGACTCGCCGTATTTCCTTTCAAGGAATGAAACCGGCACGTCCTTTATGCTGAACCCTTTTTTGTGCGCCTGTATCACCTGCTGCACCAGGAAAAAATTCTTGTTATCGTCCGGCTTTGTGCTCTCCGCTACCTCCCTTCTGAACGCCCTGAAATTGAGTGAAAAATCCCTTATCGGGACGCCTGAAACGATGGAAATGTAGCGGTTTCCCGCCTCGCTTATTATGGCTTTTGCAAAGAGCGGAAAATTGCCTTTTTCATACACCGCCCCTATGAGGTATTTCGAGCCTACGACAAAATCATTCCCTTTTTCAATCTCGGCGAGAAGCAGCCCGATTTCCCGCGGCTTAATCGAGCAGTCCGCATCCATTGTCAGGATTATTTCTTTTTTTGCCGACTCAATGCCTTTCCTCAGGGCGAAGCCAATGCCTTTTTTTTCAGTGTTTTTCACGAGCCTTATTTTACGGTTTTTTTTGGAGAGTTCCATGGCAGTTTCTGAAGTGCCGTCAGGCGAATTGTCGTCCACGATGATTATTTCATAATCCGCCCTTGACTTTGCAAGGTATTCTGATATTTCCGGCACGAGAATTTCGATGTTTTTTTTCTCGTTGTATGTTGGCAGGACAATGGAAATTGATTTCACAGGAACGGATTTCATGTTTTCCCAATTGTATGTGCTAACCATTGTTTATATTGCTTACCTCACAAATGCATTTATTGTAAAAAAGACGGCAAGGCCAAAGCATGTGGCGTTTGTTTCAGGGCGTGGAGTGTTTTGAGTGAAAGCCGAAAACTTGAGTGTTCTCCTTTCAAAGGCAGTTTTTTTCCTGCTGGTGTTTTTTCCTGCGCTGATGGTTGTTTCCGGGTTTTCTGGATTTTTCTGGCTCAACTCGTATTTTTGCCTTGCCGCTTCAGTCGTTATTTCTTTTTTTGCTTTTGGAAAACTTTGGCGCGAGGATTTTGCCCTGCCAAAAGAAGCTTTTGTCCTCGCCCTGCTTCTTGCGGCATTGCTTTCCTACCCTGTGCTCCTCATTACCCCTTTTTTTCCCGCCAGCGCAGATTCCGCGGTGTCAATGACTGTTTCACTCCTCGGCGAAAAGATACCGCTTGATTATCGCCCTTATTTCCCGCTGAACTTTTCATACCAAATCGGCTTTCCTCTTATCGTGAACGCGTTTTCTGATGTTTTTCCGGCCATGCCGGTTTACCTGTGGGCCTGGCTTATAGGGGTTGTCGCAGGCGTTCTCCAGCTTTTTGGTGTTTGGGCATTTTCGAGGGAACTGTTCAGGAGTGAAAAGGCAGGGTTAGTGGCAGGCTTTCTTTTCTTCGGGACAAAGCTGGTTTTCGAAAACCTTTACAACGGCGAATATTCCTGGCTCATGGCAACCGCTTTCATGCTTTTCGCATTCTGCTTCCTTCTGAAGAAAAGCCCAATGCCGCTGCTCCTGCTGCCCGCGATATTTTTCCTAAATCCCGCTGCGGCATTCAATTGTGTTGTTTTCCTTGCCGTGATTTTCCTGTTCCTTGAAAGGTTTTCCATCCTGCCTCTCGGCCTCTCGCTTGCTGCCTCTGCCCCGGCACTTTACCTGAATTATGCGCCCATAGCTTTCAATATCATTGCTGGAAACACAAAACAGCCTTTTGATGTTTCAACAGGGCCGTATAATTTTTTCAATGCAGCAGTAATCCTTCCGCCGTGGATAGGCGTTGTGCCATCCGTTGTTTTCTTTGCTTTGGGGGCATACTTTGCGGCAGCCCGCAGTGAATTTTCGAAGACGGAGAAAATGCTTCTTGTTTCCCTTTGCGCGGGCATTGCACTGTATTTTGCCCTCGGGTTTATGGGGGTAATGCTTTCAGGCAAGGTGGTCGAGGTAGCCCTGCTTTCGGTGCTCTTCCTGGCAGCTTCATTCGTTTTGCGCCTGAACCTCGGCGGCAGGAAATTGGCTGCATCACTTGGCATTCTCCTCCTGCTGTCGCTTTTTTTCTTTTCAACTTCATCGATACTGAACCATTACAGGCAGGGCTCGAAAATAAGCCATGAAGAATCCGAGTTTTCCGTGGCTTTCAGGGAATTCGACCCTTCGCTTTCAAGCGTGCTTGTAATCTCGCAGGGTTCAGGGAAAATTTCAGAATTCGCGAACAAGGTTTCCTACAGTCCCGCTTCCAGCCACGGCATGAGCCATGTAAGGATGCTTTATTATTCCGGGGCGGATTACGCGGAGATGATGGGCAGGATGGAAAAGCAGAAGGAAATAGTCGCGGGCGGCTGCTTTGAGTGCATTCGCAATGCGCCTGTAAAATATGTCGCGGCAAATTCAGATTATTTCCGGGGGAAGCTGGATTATCCTGTCTTGTTCACGTACAAAAAATTCACTGTTTACCTCAAGGCTGGCAATTGACCGGGCATTGGCATAGTTCGGTTTTGTCTGGTTTGTTTGCACTAGATTGATATTGTGCCAAAATGCCGCCACCCGCAATTCTTTTTAATTCAAATTGTGCGATATCGTAGCATGAAGCTCGTAATAACAATCCCGGCTTACAACGAGCAGGGCACAATCAGCAGGGTAATAGCCGAGATTCCGGAAAAAATAGCGGGGGTCGATTCGACCGAAGTTCTTGTTATAGATGACGGCTCAACAGATTCAACCGGGAAAGAAGCCAAAAAAGCCGGGGCGAAGGTAATAAGGAACATGGAAAACTGCGGCCTCGCATTCACCTTCTCCAGGGGCATGAAAACCGCCCTGGAAATTGGCGCGGACATAATAGTGAACACTGATGCGGATTTCCAGTACAACCAGAAACAAATTCCTGCTCTCGTCAAGCCGATAATTGAAGGCAACGCGGATATCGTGCTTGGCTCGCGCTTTGCGGGAAGCATCGAGTTCATGCCGCTCCAGAATAGGTTAGGGAACCTCTCTGTTTCTTTCATCATGCGCACCATTACCGGGCTGCCGCTCACTGACACCCAGACCGGGTTCAGGGCATTTTCCAGGGAAGCCGCCCTCAGGATAAATGTTTTTTCGGATTACACTTATACCCAGGAAACAATACTTGAGGCACATGAAAAAAGGCTCAGGGTAACCGAGGTGCCTGTTGATTTCAGGAAGCGCGAGGGCAAGTCAAGGCTGATTTCAAACGTATTTTCATATGCGCGCAGGGTCGGTCTCACGATAATGGTTGCATACCTCAATTACCGGCCCCTGCGCGTGTTCTTTTCGCTCGGATTGCTGCTCTGCATCGCCGGCTTTGCATTCGGCTTCAGGGTGCTTGTGCATTTCCTCAACACGGGCATGGTTTCGCCTTACATCCCGAGTGCCCTTGTCTCAGCCCTCCTTCTCATACTCGGCTTCGAGGCAATGGTGATGGGCCTTCTTGCAGAGCTGATAAAGCGGAACCGCAAGGTGCAGGAAGAGGCGCTTTATTTCCAGAAAAAGGCATTTTTTGACAAGAAGGGCTGAAATTCGTGGGCTTGCTGAAAAGGCTTTTAGCGCTTGCAAGTGTCGCGCTTTTTATCGCAATCCTATCGCGCATAGATTCCGCAAAGGTGCTTTCAATAATTTTTGGGGCTGACCCGGTTTTCTACCTTTTTTCCATCCTGCTGCTTGCGTGCCTTGTCTCGGCAAAAGCGCTGAAATGGAAGCTTGTCCTGCAGAGCATGGGCAGCGGAATACCTTTCACTGAAGCGCTGCGCCTTTTTCTAATAGGCCTGTTCATAGGCAACATCACCCCTGGAAAGCTTGGCGATTTTGCGAAGGCGCTTTACCTCAGGGGCTCTCATGGAACCGCGGCGGGGCTTGCATCAGTGCTCCTTGACCGTGTCGTTGATGTCGGCATCCTGATTGCCTTTGCCTTTGCCGGAACTGTTTCATTCATCTGGCTTTACAATGTGTTTGTCCTGCCGCCCGCGCTGCTGCTTTTCGCATTGCTTGTTTTTTCCGCGGGAGTGTTCCTCATGTTCCGCGAGGAATACCTCAAGCTCATTCTCCGGCCGGTTTTCAACGCGATTGTTCCCGATGGCCAGAAGGCAAGGCTGTCCTCAGGCTTTTCAAATGCTTTCAAATCAATAAAATCCTCGGTCACAAAAAAGGAATTCTGGCTTTCAGTCGCAGCTGGCCTGCTTGTCTGGACAATAAGCACCATGATGTTCTTCGCCCTGTCGGCGTCTATTTCCATTGGCCTTTCGCTTTGGGCTGTTCTCCTTATTTTTCCTGTCATTTCGCTCGTGGATATTCTCCCTGTTAGCTTTTCCGGAATCGGCACTAGGGACGCGGCACTGATTTTCCTGCTTTCGTTCTTTTCAATCGGCCCGGAGCATGCTGTGGCGCTTTCCATGATTTTTTTCTTCACGGGTTACATCCTTGTTTCCGCAGCCGGCTTCATTCTATTCCTGCTCGACCCGGTTGACCTGAAATCGTTCGGGTGAATGTTCGCCGGTTATTCGGTAAATTCGCAATGTTTCCTGAACCACGAAATTTAAATTGTGGTTTGTCGCAGTATTATCCATGAAAGTCCTTGTGACTGGGATGGCTGGGCTCATAGGCTCCAACTTCGCGAAGCACCTTTCCTCGAAAGGCATTCCCGTTGTCGGAGTTGACAATTTTTTCCCTAGTTATCCCATAGAAATAAAAAAGCGGAACCTCGAAGCCCTGAAGGGCAGCAGCCTTGTCGAATTCATCGAGGGTGACATAAATGATTCGCGTATTTTTGGCAGGTTCGATGGCAGGGGAATCACGCACATAGCCCACCTCGCTGCGCGCACAGGCGTGAGGGCATCAACGCAGGACCCTGAAGGCTACCTCCGCACAAACATAATCGGCACGCTGAATGTGCTTGAATTCGCCAGGCGCATCAATGCAGAAAAAGTCCTTGTTGCCTCTACATCGAGCGCATACAGCGGCAACCCTGTCCCATTCAGCGAGAAGCAGTGCACCTCCAGCCCGCGGAGCATCTACGCCGCCTCCAAAATAGGCATGGAAAGCCTCGTGTATTCATATCACCAAGTTCACGGCCTGCCGATAATAATCACGAGGTTCTTCACTGCCTATGGCCCGGGCGGAAGGCCGGACATGGCGGTTTACCGGTTCACTGACAGCATCCTTGGCGGCCGGGCAGTTGAGGTTTATGGCGATGGAAAGGCGAAAAGGGATTTCACCCATGTATCGGACATCTGCGAAGGCATTTTTCTCGCGCTTTCTTCGGGGGAAAAATTCAATGTATTCAACCTCGGCAACTCCGAGGCCCGCTCTGTAAGGGAACTCATTTCACTCATCGAGAAAAGCACAGGCAGGAAGGCGAAAATAAAGTTCCTTGCCGGTAAGAAGGAAGACCTGGATGAAACCCTTGCGGACATATCAAAGGCAAGGAAAATCCTCGGTTACCGCCCAAAAATAAGCCTTGAGGAAGGAATCCCGCTTTTCGTGGAATGGTTCAAAAGCCGCAAGGCGCATGGATAAGGCTTCCCATGGAATCAATGCCCTTGGCCGGATTATTTATTTTGACCTAATCAATCCGGTATATCCCGCGAATCGAGTTGCGCTTTATCCTTATCAGGTCAGCAAACATGCTGATTGGCGCGTTGAATATGTTCAGTTGGCTTTTCCTGTAATCCCCCCATTCAACCCCTACTTCCTTTATTTTCATGCCGTTGGATTTCGCTATGAGGAGCAATTCCACGTCAAATGCGAATCCATCCAGGGTCTGCTTCGCGAAAATCTTTTTCACCGTGCCATTTTTGAAAAGCTTGAACCCGCACTGCGTGTCGCTCAGCCCGTTTATGATGAGCAAATTAGTTAGTATCCTGAACAGGTAACCAAAAATCCCCCTGTGAAATGACTGGCTTACTGTTATTTTTGAATCAGGCATCAGTCTCGAGCCGATGACAACATCAAATCCGCCATCGGAATATTGCATCAGTTTTTTCACCTGGCTTATTGGCGCGGACAGGTCTGCATCGGTAAAAAGGACATACTTCCCGTTTGAAGCAAGGGCCCCCCTTTTGACGCTGTAGCCCTTGCCAAAGTTTTTTTCGTTATAAAGTACCTTCAGCCTGCTGTTTTTTTTGGCAAGCTTTTCAAGCACTCCCCTTGTTTCTGGTCCGCTTCCGTCATCCACGATTATTATTTCAAAATCAGGGCTGAATTTTTCCATGAACGCGGAAACCCGGCCAACGGATTCAGCTACCTTGCCTTTCTCATTATGCACAGGCATTATGACTGAAATTTTTTCCGGCGGTTTCATCATTCCAACTTATTGTAATAACCCTTTTATATGTGAGGCTTGGCTTTGCCTGTCGCTTATTGGGCTGCCATTGCAGGCTGATGGCAATTCAACGACTGGGCAAATTGACTTTCATGCTGGCTATTCAATGATTGAGTAAATGCGCTTGTCAAACTTTTCAGGCATGTGCTTCAATTTTTTCACTGTTTCCCCTGTGTTATATGTCCTGTCTTCTTCGAGGTTAAATATCTGCGCGCTGGATATCGCACCTGGCAAAAAAACCGAAATTACCCTGCCTGCCGCTGCAAAAACCGCGGATGGCAGGAAAACTACCGGCTTTTTCTGCCCCATTGCAGTCATCAGTTTTTCAACCACTTCGCGGATTGTCATCTTGTCGCCTCCCGCCGCAATGTAGGTGCCGGAAACCCCCGGCCCCAGAGAAGCAATAATGTACGCCGACAGGTCTTCCACGGAGATTGGCTGTATCTTGCCTTTCCCGCTGCATGGCATTACAACAATCGGCCATTTTTTGATGTGCCCTGAAATGGCCCTGAGATTTTTGCTGTCCCCTTTGCCGTATACTATCGTCGCCCTTAAGATGACGTGGTTCCTGAATTTCCTTACGATTCCCTCCGCGGCTTCCTTTGTTATCCCGTATGTATCCCTGTGTTTCTGCATTACCGCGTCGCTGCTCAGGAAAACGATTTTTTTTGTCCCATATTTTTTCGCTGAATTCACGAGGTTTCCGGTTATTTTCACGTTGGCTTCAAAGCCCTCTTCCGGGCTCTTGGATTTTATCGCTGCCGCCAGGTGTATAACCGCGCTGCATCCCTTCACTGCCATGTCAGAAAAATTCTCGTCCCGAAGGTCGCCTTCGAGGGTTTCTGCAATTCCGGGAATCATCTGAAGCCCGGCCATGTTGCGGGTAACAACCCTTATCTTTTCTTTTTTTGCGAGCAGCATCGGGACAAGGTTCCTTCCTATGAACCCTGTCGCCCCTGTAACGAGAATCATTGCAGCAGCCTTCTGATAAAGCTCAGCGTGTATTCCGGCCTGAAATAATAGCTCAAAAAAGCCCTCTCTTTCAGTTCCAGCAGTTCCTTCGCGCTGAGGTTGTCATGTTTCCACACGGGAGTGAAGCCATTGTAATTGTTCCAGTCAGCGTCGTAAATCCTTTCCTTTGTCAGCTCGTAGTGCTCCGTTCCGGGGTAAGGTGTTATTATGGTGAATGATGCGACGTGCGTGTTCAGCTTTTTCGCGTATTCTATCGTCGACAGTATGTTCTCCCTTGTGTCGTCCGGCAGGCCTATGACATAAAACCCGGTTATGTGTATCCCTTTTTTGTCGCAATACCTAATTATTTTTTCCTGGTGACCAAAGGGAATTGCAATCCTCTTTGAGTTTTTCAGGATTTCATGGTTCACTGATTCGATTCCAACGTTTATTGAGCGCAGCCCGGACCCGTATAATATGTCAATCAATTGCTCATTGAGGTGGTCAAGCCGTGTTTCGCAGGCCCAGTCGATTTTTATTCCCCTTTTCTTTATCTCATCCGCAATTTCGTGCACGGTTTTCAGGTTCGAGGTGAAGAGCGGGTCCCTGAAAATGAGCCCCTTTACTTTATACCTTTCAATAAGGTATTCAATCTCATCAACAATATTTTTCGCTGACCTGAAACGCCACTTGTAGCCCACGAGATAGGGGCAGTAATTGCACTTGTAAACACAGCCCCTTGAGCCGAGGATTGGAAGGACCGGCCTGTTTTTCAGGGAAGGGAAGTAAGAGAACTTTTTAACATCGAATGAGTCCCAGTCCGGGAAAGGCAATGAATCAAGGTCAACAGGCCTGCTTTCAACAACCCCTTTGAACTCCTCGCCGTCCGAAAGCCTGAGGAAGATATCTTCAGGCTCTCCCTTGACCACAAAATCCGCCTTCCCTGAAAATATGTCCGGCCTTGCCGTTGCAAAGGTGCCGAACATGCCCAATTTTGCCTTAGTTTCTTTCTTTATTTTTTCAGCGGCTTCCATTTCCTCCCTGTGGCACACGGTCGATACCGGCATCAGTATCAGGTCTGCATCGCTGCAGATTTCAGAGTCAACGCTGACAGTGTGCCCTTTTTTCCTGAATATCGCGACGGCATAGCCAAGCACCGGCTGCGGCAGGACCGCCCCGTTTTTTTTGCAGAATTCCAGGAATTTTGCCTGGAGCGAATCGCCCACGATGAATTTCGTGCCGAACCCGCCGGCCCAGTCCTTGTAGGCCAATTTGTCGCCATCTGACGGCACGTCAAGAATGCTCACTTTCATGTAACCAACTTTTCTGTTTATTAATTTAAAAAGATGTGTTGGGTTTCAGGCTTCCTGCCATTGTTCGCCGGTTGCTTAAAATTCATCGGCTTCCTCATGCAGCCGATTGCCATTCCGCGTGGCCACCAGAATTGATTTAAATTCTTGCAGGGAATATCAAGGCATGTGGCCGCCTAAGGCACGTCGCCTGCAGGGAAAAGGGATTAATCCTGCCGCGCCAGCCGGCCATGGATTTGGCTCTGCCCGAATGTTTATGGAACAGGCCGATTTGGCTGCTGAAAGGTTTTTCTGCTTTTTCGAAGAGCTGATTGAAGAGAAGCCGCTTCTCGCTGTTTTCGCGTTTTTTCTGCTCGCTTTGTCTGCAAGGCTGCTGCTGGCGCCGTTTGATACAGTTAGGGATGATGGCGCCGAATATGTCATGAAAGCGCTTGAAATCGTGAGGGGGGATTTTTCCCCGCTTGATTTCCATCCCCTCGGCTGGCCGCTTTTCCTGGCTCCTTTTCTCTGGCTGTTCGGCTCCGGCGACCTTCTTCACAACCTTTTCGTTGCGAAGCTTGCCACAATCCTGGTATCGGCATTGTCGATAGCCCCGTTTTTCCTGATTGTGAGGTCTGTTCTCGGCGGGAAGGCGAGGGTTATCGCCCTTTTCATGTTTGTGTCATTCCCGCTGCTCGTCAAGTGGGCAGGCGCCCCTTCCGCAGAGCCTTTGTTCCTGCTGTTCCTCCTGTTTTCGCTTTATTTCATGGTGAAATCGCTTGAAGATTCGAGGTATATCCTGGCTGCATCGGCTTTCGCTGCACTGACTTACCTTGTCAGGCAGAACGGCTTTGCAACCTTGCTGCTTGTGCTTGTTTTTTTCCTGATTTCATCCAATAAAATGCCGAAAGCGGATATTGCAAAATACTTTGTTGGAATAATCGCGGTTTTTTTCATTGTGTGTGCACCTTTCATGTTGCAGAGGTATGCCGAATACGGCTCGCCTTTTTCGTTCACCTTGGTTGACAATATTTTTGCGGAAAAATGGCAGTTCTTTGACTATGCTTTCCCGAATGTTTCATTTTCGGAATTCATCGCGACTCATTCGGCAGGCGACCTTTTCAGTCGGTACATCATGGATGGGCTGTTCAGGGGCATTTCAAACTCTTTCCGCCAGATGCAGGTCATTGCCCTGGCAAGCCTGTTTTTCCTTTATGGCGTTGCAGCAAGGGGTCTTGAAAGGAGGTTCCTGCCATTCTCCCTTAACATTGCAATTGTCCTGCTGACCTTGTCCGCTGTGTATTCAATCGCCAATGGCGGAACAAGGTACATGGTTCCGCTGGTGCCTTCCTTCATAATATTCATTTCCGCCGCAATTCCGCTGATTGCAGGGCAAGGCTCGTCAACGGAATCAGAAAGGCTTTCCGGCCAAACACCTTCAGTTACTTTGGAAAAAACCCTGGCTTGGGCGGGCGATGGTTTTTTTGGCAAAGCCCTGCAATGGCTTTTTTCGGAAAAAGGAATGTTCCTGTCACTGTCTGCAATTTCAATTTTTTCAGTCATATTTTTCTTTGCAATAAATCGTGCTTACCTTGCATTCCTTTCCGCGCCATTCGCGCTCCTCTTCTCGGGAATGGCTTTTGCCTCTTTCAGGCTTGAAAAAAGGCACCGCTCTTTTTTAGCCTTTGCCCTGATGGCATTGTGCGTCTCGATTTCATTCGGCTTTGCATACGCGGACAACCATTACCTCAGGGAAACAGGCAAGTCGCTTCCGCCATGGACCGATTGGGCAGCGGCAAACATAAAAGGCAAGATAGCGGCCCCTGATTGGTATAATATCATGGCGCATTTTTCCGATTCGTCAATGGGCCTTGCGTGGAAAAGGGCGCAGGCAAGGGCATATTCCCCGGATGCGAACGTTAGCGTAATCCCGCGGTCAGGCTTTCCTGATTCAACTTCTGCGAGGGCATGGTACAAGGGCCACGGGGTGACTCATATCGTGGTGCTTCGGAATGACATAGGAGGAAAGGAGAAAACCGGGGATATTTTTATTGATGCCGCGGACGCTGCAGAGACTCCTTATTCAACATACCTGGGGTACCTCGAAGACATTTATTATGAAAAGGAGCCGGAATTTTATGAGAAGATTTATGACGACCCGTCTGACAGCGGCGTGAAAATATTCCGGATAAAATAAGAATGCCCCTTGCAAAACACGGTTATGGCAAAATATCCTGCTTGGCTCTGGCAATTATTAGGCTAATCTCAAAAATAAAAATCAATTTTTATTGCCGCAAATTTCCAAAATAATCCTGAGGACTTTTTCACTCGTTTTTTCCCTTGAAAGCTCATTCGCCGCCTTTGTCGCATTCGCTGAAAAACGCTTCATCAGCGAAGGGTTTTCAAGCAACTGCCGGAGCTTTTCAGCGAATCCCGCCCAGTCGCTTGCGTGGAACCCTACTTTGTGCGAATCAATGAAGGAATTCAGGTCCTCATTGCCACCCGGACTCTTCGATGCGACAGGGAGGCCTGCTGCGAGGTAATCCATTACCTTGACAGGGAAGCAGTAAGTGTCATAACCCTCCATCGAATTCACGCCGACATCAGCCGCGGAGAAATACTTTCCGACTTCCTCATAACTCACATTCCTTACAATTCTCGACCTTTCCTTTAGCCCGGTTTCCACGAGCTTCGCCCCGAACCTTTCAAATTCAGCCGCGGCGTGCTCCGTGCCGTCAAACGTCAGCATGAAAATCAGTGCAATGTCATGCTTCTCCGCGAACCCGCTTTTTCCAATCGCTTCCGCAAAACCCCCCAGGTCCTTTCCGCCGAGGCAGCCGGAATAAATCAGGACCTTCTGGCCCTGCCCCAGTCCAAGCCTTTTCCTGATTGCCAACCCGGCCTTTGCATCCCTCTTCACGGCTTTTGTGTCGGTGCCATTCATTGCAACCGTTATCTTTTCGCCGGCGACAATGTAATTTTCAAGGATTTTCCTCATGTTGTAAGGGTTGAGCGTCAGTACAAAATCCGGGTTTTCCAGGGTGATTTTTTCCAGCAGCGAGTACAGGAAAGCTTTTGGCCCCATTGTTTTCCCGCCGTGCGTATACATGTAGGTGAAAGGGTCCTTTGCATCGATGATGAATTTCGCTCCTGAAGCCCTTGCAGCCAAAAGGGCGAAGAAATTGTGCGTCATCGGCGGACTCGTGCCGAGCACTGCGTCAAATTTTCCGCCGTATATAATTTCCATCATTTCCAGCAAGCCACTGTACCTTTTGATGCCCATGACGTTCCCGGCTGCAGCGCGCCTTGGCGCGAGAACCTGCACAAAGTGGCCCTTTTCCTTGAAGTGCTCAGCAAAGCTGTCCACCCTTATAACGCACGCGCCTTTCTCCGGCTCGGCGTACGGTGTCAATATGCAAATCCTCATTCCTGCACCTTTTTTTGGCGGCATTTGTCCGTCATGGCAGTATACTGGTCTTTTCCCTGTTTAATATTTTTTTTGGTTCTGCTGGTGGCCACAAATATGCAAAAGCAACGACTTGCGAACCTATTTGCTGCGGAACTAATGGCCTTCAGCCAATCACTCATTTTTTGATTGCGGTTGCGGCAATCTTTCCTGAGCCGAAAAGTCTTGCCGCGATTGAATAAGGCAGGGCAACAACCCAGAAGAAAACTCTGGAATTGAAAATCAAGCGGAGGTTTTCGCCGGTCATGAAATTCAGTCCCCCAATGAATCCCGCAGGATAAATCTCGCTGCGGATTTCCACTACCTCGAACCCGTTTTTTTCCAGCATTCTCCGCAGGGTGCTTTTGTCAAAAAGAGTGACATGCCTCGGCACTTCAAGCGAGCCCCAGTTCTTCCCAAACAGCATGTATTCCCATGAGCCTATATCAGGGGTATCGACCACAAGGATGCCGCCCTTTCTAAGAATCCTGTGCACTTTTCCGAGAGCCTTTGAAGGGTATGGCACATGCTCTATAACCTGTTTCATTGTTATAACATCAAATTTTCCCTGCCCAGCAATCTCCGCCTTTTCGAATGTACTGTTTATTACATTGAGGCCAAGATACCTGGCTTTCTCGGCTGCAAACTTGCTCGGCTCTATCCCTGTTACTTCCCACCCATTGCTTTTCATCCCGTAAATATATGTGCCCGAAGAGCACCCTATGTCAAGCAACTTTCCTTTCTCAAGCCTTTCAAGTTCCCAAATGTCTTCTCCGAAAACCATTCGGATGAAAAGTTTCCACGCGGGTCTCACTGTCGAAACAATAACTTTTACAATGCCGGTTTTTTCATTGGGCGGTGCAATTGAATAATGCGCGTAAGAATCCGCGCCGTATAGTAGCATCAGATTGCGTGGCCTCGGGCTGAGGTAAACGAGGCCGCACTTCCTGCACTTTACAAGGGAATATTCCTTTTCTGTCTTTATAAGAAAGTCCATTGCCTTGAGGAATGGCCTTGCATCTCGCGATTCGCACAGGTTACATGGTATTTCTTCCATTTCCATAATCCATTTTTTGTGGCACAAAACACTTATAATCCGAGCTAAACAACTCGGTTGTAAAGTGTCAGGCCTTGCCGTATTGTTTAGGCCGCTGATTTTAACGGCTTTTTCAAGCCGGTTTTGCAAGTAATGCACCAAGACTTTTTGCCGATGCTATTTTTGCTTCCGCGCTTAATTTTTTCAGTGGTAGTTGTATTACTATCCTCGGGGTTGATTCATTCTCCAAAGAGAAGGCCCATTGCTTTATGCATTTATTAAGCCCATTATGCCAAACCGCGAAAGTTTTTTGGGAGTTCAAAGTGGTTTGACAGATAGCATACCTGAAAGTTTATCCAAAATATTCGCTTGGTCTGCTATATTTATAAAACCTGCCGCCCAAATTGGCTGTGTCACGTTTAAAACATTATTGCGCTCTTCTAATAATACTCTTAATTTGAAGGCGGGGTTATGGGTTTGCAGTCACATAAAAAGTACTTTGGGGTGTATCCCTTCCTTGAAATAACCACTAAAATTGGATGCAAGAACAACTGCAGTTACTGCCCACAGAGCATAATTATAAAGGCTTACAAGGGAAAAGAAAAAGAACTGAGTTTTGAAAATTTTGTTAGGGCTATAAGCACGGTGCCTGCAGATGTCGGGATCTGTTTTTCCGGTTTTTGTGAGCCATTCCTCAATAAGGAATGCAGCAAAATGATTGTCTATGCAGACCAAAAAGGGCACAAAATCGACCTTTTTACAACACTTGTCGGGGTGTCAGAAGAAGATTTGGAAAAAATACATGGCATAAAATTTTCGCAGTTCAAAATTCATCTGCCTTCTGCAAAAGGCCTCGAAAATATACCTGTGGATGAAAAATACATTTCTTTGCTCAAAAAAACCATTGAATACAAAATTAACCGGCTTTGTTTCGTATATCATGATGAAATGCGTCACGAGCTAGAACCACTTGTAAAAGGCCAGGTAGTTTACAAAATGAACACCATAAGCAGGGCTGGCAATTTGGGCAAAGTAAAAGAATCCCCGCATAAAAATTTGTTTTGCACTCAGAACAGGAATCATCTGCACCAGAATATTTTACTCCCGAACGGAGATGTTTATTTTTGCTTCATGGATTATAGATTGAGGCACAAAATAGGCAATTTGTTTGAGCAGGATTATGGCTCATTGTTCAGGTCAGAGGAATTTTTAAGGGTGAAAAATGATCTGGATTCAGGTGGGAAAAATATCATCTGCAATTTTTGCGAACGGGCAATCGATAAAAATAGTGCTGAATATTTGTTTTTTCAGCTTAAATATTGTGGGGCTTATTGCAAAGCCATGGCAAAGAGTTTGTTGAGGCCTGAATGAGTCGTGAAACCGGTTTGTAAAAGATGCTTTGGCTGGTTTGACAGATGTTGTAATTTGCTTGCGCTGCCAGCGCGGATGCCCTTCTATCCTCCAAGACCCCGGCATTGGTCCCAGAAACATTATTAACCACTTTACCCAAAAGCTAATTCTGGCAACCGGTGTGAAAATGTCGTTCTTCAAAGGAAAGAAAATCCTCGTGACAGGCGGCCATGGCTTTCTCGGCAAATACGTTGTTGAAGAGCTCCTTCGCAAGGGGGCTGAAAAAAAGAACCTCTTTGTCCCGAAGCACGGTGAAGCGGATTTCACTGAGCAGGCTGTCTGTGCAAGGGTGGTGCGCGGCAAGGACATTGTAATCCACCTCGCGGCAAAGGTTGGTGGCATCGGAGCGAATATGAAAAAGCCCGGTGAGTTTTTTTACGACAACCTCCTCATGGGCGTGCAGCTGATTGAAGAGTGCCGCAAGGCAAAAGTTGGAAAATTCGTGGCGCTCGGCACTGTGTGCTGCTACCCGAAATTCACCCCTGTGCCTTTCAGGGAGGAAGACCTCTGGAACGGCTACCCCGAAGAGACAAACGCGCCTTATGGCCTTGCCAAGAAAATGCTTCTCGTGCAGGGCCAGGCATACAGGCAGCAGTATGGCTTCAAGTCAATATTCCTTGTGCCTACAAACCTTTACGGCCCCGGGGACAGCTTTGACCCGGAGAAATCCCACGTGATTCCCGCCCTCATAAAAAAGTTCGTTGATGCGAAGGAAAAAGGGGAAAGCAGGGTTGTTGTTTGGGGCACTGGAAAGGCCACGCGTGAATTCCTTTACGTTGCCGACGCCGCGGAAGCGATAGTGCTTGCTGCAGAGAAATACGAAAAAGCAGAGCCAATGAACATCGGCAGCAGCACCGAGATTTCGATAAAGGCACTCGCAGAGATGATTGGGCGCCTGACCGGATTCAGGGGCGAAATAGTTTGGGATTCCTCAAAGCCTGACGGCCAGCCGCGCAGGAAAATCAGCAGTGAGCGCATCAAGGCTGAAATAGGCTTTGTCTCCAAAACCGGGTTCGAGGAAGGCCTGATGAAAACAATCGAATTTTACAAGAGCAACCAGTAGTGCAATGCAAATGGAATGGTCTCAGACGGGGCCGGAAGCTTGGGCTAGGAATCACTTAATGGCGAGAATAACGTGGCCGCTGGGCAGGTTCCCAATCCTGATTTTTGATGCGATTCCGCTGAGCCTGTTGAGAAATGGGAATTTGCAGAAAAAAAGGTTCAGGGCTGTCGTGGTGAAGCTCCCGTGAGGGAAAATTTCCGCCGAGCTGAAACCGCTGAAAAGCTCCTTTAACCCGTCGCTTGAGAACCTCCAGTAATCCTTGCTGAAATCGTCGCCATGGTAATGGTAAATGAATGGGCATGAGGCGACTACGGCCCCGCCTTTTTTCAGCACCCTGCGGAATTCGCTTACAACTTTTTTCGGGTCCCTGCAGTGCTCAAGCAGTTCGGTTGCAATTACCGTGTCGAATGAGCCGTTTTTCAGCGGCAGGCAATGCACATCCCCGACAATGTCCGGCTTGTGCCCCGCGTTCAGGTCAAGGCAAAGGTATTCCATGTGCGGCACCAGTTCCCTGTAAGGCGAGCTCGCGCCTCCCGCATCGAGGACTTTGCCGGGGCTTAGCTTTGCAAAGGCTTTCCTGAGTTCGGATTCGAGCAAAACCCGGTATATTGTCTTAGCCAAGCCCTCACCAGAGAATTAAATTCAAATGGAAAATTGTTGAACCAAAGCTATTTTAATATACATTTTCACAGTTGCTTAGGGCCGGATAAATAAATGGAACCTTTCGGACCAATGCCTTTTTGGCCAGTCGGTGTTTTGGATGGATGCCATGCGTGTAAAAAGCGGCATGAAAATCCACTTCCTGATGACCTATAACCTCAATGGCCTTACAGGCACGCCTTCGAGGACAAAAACTACTTTTGAGGAGGTTTCAAAGCATACAGGCGCAGAAGTAGTGCTGCCAGAGTGCCTTTCCGGAATAAGTTTTGGCAGCAAGCGGGCCACCGGATTTTTTACTGCCGATGGATTTTTCCGGCAACTGTTTTTCCCTTTCAAAAAAACCGCGAGGCTGGCGGTTATTCTGCTTCGGCTCATAAGAACCAGGCCGAAAATAATACACTGCTTCCTCGATGACAGCGCTTTCGTTGCATGCGTTTACAAAATTATTTTCGGCGCAAGGGTGGTTTTTGAGGCACATGCCGTTGCAAGGAATTCTTCCCCCCTGCATTTTTCCTTCAAGGAAATGGTTTCGTGTGCGCTTTCCGACAAAATAATCGTGATGAGCAACGGGATGAAAGAAATATTCTGCCGCGAGTACGGCGTCCGTCCTGAAAAAATACATGTGATATGGGGCCCTGTTGATGCATCGGAATTCTGCTACGAAGCCCCGCCAAAGGGGAAATTCATTGTCGGCTACGGCGGAAACGATTCGCCATACCAGGGCATCGGAACCATCCTGGAAGCTGCAGCAAAGCTCCAGGTAAATAAAAAAATTTCATTCAAGCTTGTTGGCTTTGATTCTTCAGGCTACCAGAAACTCCCGAATGTAAATTATGCTGGCGTTGTTGCTGGCGCCAGAAAATTCGCGGAGGAGCTTTCCGGCTGCAGCGTTTTCCTCAGCACATACAACCGCAGGTTCGGGGCGGGGGCGTATCCCCACAAGCTTTCCACCTACATGTGCCTTGGCAGGCCTGTAATCGCGAGCGACGTGAGCGACTGCCGCATGATTCTCGAGAAGGCGGATGCAGGCTTTATTTTCATGCCAGGGGATGCGGATGCCCTCGCGGCAGCCATCTCCGCGGCATATGCCGCGGGAGAAAAAAGGCTAGTTGAAATGGGCCTCAACGCGAGGAAGTTTGCTGAAAAAAATTTCGATTCCGCAGGTCTTTACCACAAGCTTGAAAAAATTTATTTCCGCTGAAATTTCTGCTGAAAGCAGAATGGGCTGATGGGGCATTGCTTCAAATTGCAAAACCAAATTTATTTTTCCTTCTTCGCATCTGCAAGCAGCTCGCATACTTCGCGTACAGCGCCTTTTCCGCCCTGCTTTTTTGTGACGTAATCGGCTTTCCCTGCAAGCCCCGGTTCCGCATCTGCGACGCAAACGCCGAACCCGGCTTTTTCAATGCATTCAATATCCGTGGCGTCATTTCCGACAAAGCAGGTTTCCACGAGGCTTATGCCCCTTGCGGCGCAGGCACTTTTCAATGCTGCGAGCTTGTCTTTCCGGCCCGTGAGGCACTCTACTCCGAGCTTCCTGCATCTTGCCTCTACAACCCCGTTTGTCTCGAGGGAAATCACCATTACCTCAATTCCCGCGGGCTTTGCAACGTGGCTTATGCCGTATCCGTCAGACCTGCTGCAGAACACGGATTCCTCGCCCTTTTCGTTCACGAGGACGCGGTTGTCCGTGAGGACTCCGTCAAAGTCGAGGGCAAGCAGCCTTATATTAGCGAGTTTTTCCATTGGCATTTTCTTCATGAAACCAATGTTGCACAAAACCATTTTTAATGCTCTGTTGCCGCCATACTTTTGCACTTTTCTTTTTCGCCAGGCCCTTGTCCCTTTAAGGGGCGAGGCCTCGTCCCCGCAGGGGACAAGGTTTTCTTTTCGTGTCAACGAAAAGAAAAAGGCTGACCCGAACCAAAACACTTTTATTATCCCGTGCCAAAGGATTCTTTTTGATAGCCTTTTCCGGAACTGTTACTTATGTTTAATCCGAAGGAGTTCCTCCTCAGCCGCATGAACCGTGCAAAAGGGTTTCTCCTCGGCATTCTGGGCCTCGACAGGGAAACCGTTGAATTTTTGTCCCATTCGAAGAATTACCTGAACGCCAACCTCGCGGTAAAGGCCATAAGCCTTGTAACTGTCCCGATTTTCACCAGGCTCATGCTTCCCGCATCATATGGTGTCCTTGCAATTTTCCAGTCGGTTTCCGGCATACTCTCAGTAATAATGTCCGCAGGAATTACCGGGGGGATGTACCGGCGCTTTTTTGAGAAGGACAAGGAAGGCTATCCTTCCTTCCTTGGCAGCAACCTTGCCTTCCTGTCTTTTTTCTCGTTTGCATTGGTCATCGCAATGCTGCTTTTCGGCGGGCAGATATCGGCATTTTTCCAGCTGCCCCGGGAGCTTTTGGCCCTTGCCTCTTTCTCTGCTTTTTTCACTGTAGTGTTCGGGGTTTATACCCGCCTTCTCCAGGCAAAGAACCAGAGCAGGCAATACTCGGCAATAGTGGTTCTCCAGTCCCTCGCGGTGCTGTGCATTTCAGTCCCATGGGTTTTTCTCACTGAAAAATCTGCAAGGCACATCGGTGCGATACATGCTTCTCTGCTCATCGGCGGCATTATTTTCGCTTATTCAGCGTACCGGCTTTTCAGCGAAATAAGGTTCGATTCCGGATTCCGCAATGCGATTCGGGACATCAAGTATTCCCTCAAGTTCGGGATTCCGCTGCTTCCCCACTCATTTGGCGGTTACTTGCTTTCATACTTTGACAGGATTGTCGTGGGTCAGATTGCAGGCGTGGCGAGCGCGGGGATTTACAGCCTAGGCTACAATGTCGGCATGGTCCTGCTTGTCGCAATAACCGCCATAACCAGCGCATGGTCTCCTAAGTTCTTTGCCTGCATGGAGCACGGAAAGTTCCTGGAAATAGAGCGCCTCGCAGTGCGGTCTGCAAAGCTTGTTTTGCTGGCAGCGCTCGGCATAATAGTTTTTTCAAAGGATTTCATTTCAATATTTGCCGCATCGCAGTATTCTGCGAGTGCCTCTATCGTAGCGCCTGTCGTTTTTGGCTACTTTTTCTTTTTCCTTTACAGCCTGTATCTGCTTTATTCCGAGTACAGGAAAAAGACCTGGCTTATTTCCATCATTACGGTCAGCTCAATTTCATTCAGCATTGCAATGAACTACTTCCTGATTCCACGGTACGGGTATGCGGTTGCAGCATACACTTCGATGCTTTCATTCGGCCTCATGTTCTTCCTGCACTACCTGAATGTCAGGTTCGTGCTTAAGGAGCGCAACGCAATCAGCATCCGCAGGATAATGCCATCTTTCGTCGTTTTCGCATGCCTCGCAGTCGCGTACCTGTATGTCGAATCCATTTCAGCCGGTATTGTCCTGACATGGGCCGCGAAAATAGTGGCGCTTGCACTGCTTTCCGCATTCCTCTTCGGGGGCGTTTTCAGGAAGCTGAACGCCAGGTAGCCGTTTTTTTATTTTTTATTTTTTTTATGCTTTTGCGGCTGGCTCATTTGCCCGTCAATTTCACCCTGATTTTTTTTGCAGCCGCTGTCAGGCCGGCAGATGAAATAATCGTTGAAATTGCCCGGAAAATCCTCAGTTTCACCACTGGAAAATTTATCAATGCTGCCCGCGAATTTTCCGCGCTTTTCAGGAAAGCGATGGTTTTGCCATACTCATTGGCATGGCCCTCCGTTTTTTTCCCTGCCCTGAACACAGCGACCCCGGAGTCAGTTCCATAAATGATTTCAAAGCCGCCTTTTTTCATGCAATTGTCCAGCGTTTCCATGGTGAAGTGGTAAGTATGGGCATTATTGAGATACTGCAAAAAATCCGAGTTATAAACCGAATGAATGCCTTTAATGGTCGGCACCTCTATAAACAACACCCCGCCTGCGCCAAGGCAACTGCTGATTTTTTCGAGTTCGGAAACCGGGTCGAGCAAATGTTCAAAAACATGGCAATAAATTATTATATCTGCTTTCTTCCCTGCAGCAACCAATTTTTCTATGCCACCGATTTCGAGGCTTAACCCCATTTTCTTTCCGTAGCCGATATATTCTTCATCAAAGTCAAAGCCCAGGACTTCATTGCCCATCTCTTTGAAATACTGCAGAATGCCCCCCGCCCCGACCCCTATCTCGGCAACCAATTTGCCCCGTGGCTCCTGCCCGATGGCCTTGGCTATAAAATTATAAATTTCTTTTCCCCTTTCGCGCTGGCTTTGGAAAAATTCTTCGGTCGGGTGCTCTGCCGCGTTGTGCAGTTTCCTGTATTCGCACCGGTAAAACTCGGAATAACTCTGTTTATCCATGCGCGGGTTCGTCTGAACTAGTCCGCATTTCCTGCATATCGCGACCGGCATGAAAAGGCCATACCTTTCTTTTTCAGCCAGCTTTTCAAATTCACATGACCCGCAAACCGCGCATCCAACTTCTTCAAAAGCATAATGCCCGCTCGCGATTTTCCTGTCAATCGCTTTTTTTGTTTCGAGCTGCACTTTGTTCATTGCCATGGTCGGCTTCCCGTCATATTCATACCTTTTTCCGAGAGCAACGCCCATGCTTTGCTTTATTGAACCAAAGCGTTTTTAAAAAGCCGCCCTGTGATTATATCATGTTCAGGCAGCCGGCGGCTGCATTCATTGTTTTTTTTTGGTCGGTGTTCTGGTGGGCAAAAAGGCCGTTTTCATCACAGTAAGGACGTCATCCACGCGCCTTCCGAACAAGGCTCTCCTGGAAATCCTCGGAAAGCCAACAATCCAATATGTAATTGACCGCGCAAAGGCTTCCGCGGAGAAGGACATTGTCGTCCTTTGCACGACTACAAACAAGGCGGATGACGTTTTGGAGAAAATCGCGGGCCGGAACGGGATACTCTGCTTCAGGGGCAGCGAGAATGACAAGCTTGAAAGGTGGAAAGGCGCCGCGAAGAAGTTCGGCGTGGATTTTTTCGTTACCGCTGATGGCGACGACCTCCTGTGCGAGCCAGAGCTCATGGACCTCGCTTTCAGGCAGCACTCGATGACCGGCGCGGATTTCATCGAGGGCGGCGAAGGCATTGTATGCGGCTCCTTCACCTATGGCATAAAAGTCAGCGCCCTGGAAAAAGTGTGCGGGATAAAGGGCACAAGCGACACTGAAATGATGTGGACTTATTTCAAGGACACTGGGCTTTTCAAAACCGAAAAGCTTGAGTGCGACAAGCTGTTCAGCCGGCCTGAAATAAGGCTCACCCTCGACTATGAGGAAGATTTCATGCTTTTTAAAGAGATATTCGGGCACTTTGATGGAAAGGGCTTCAGCCTCAGGGACGTTATCGGATACCTCGACAAAAATCCAGGGCTTGTCAAAATCAACCAGTTCAGGCTCAGGGACTGGGCCGACAACCAGAAGAAAAAAACGAAATTAGTGCTGAAAAAAGGTGCCTGAAAATGGGATTAAGCGTCAAAAGCCAATCAGGGGTCAAGAACCCGTCAAAGTATCTCGGGAACGAGCTTGAGTACGTCAAGAAAGTACTTGCTTCCGAAAGCTGGTCGGCAACGGGGGGCAGTTGGAACAACGCGCTGGAGAGGAAATTCGCGGACCTGTTCGGGGTGAAATACGCGGTTGCGCTGAATTCAGGCACTTCGACATTGCACGCTGCGCTTGAAGCCGCGGGCGTCGGGCCAGGCGACGAGGTGATTTCCCCCGCACTTACAGTCATAATGGATTCAACTGCGACAATACATGCAAATGCGGTTCCTGTTTATGCCGACATTGACCCTGAAACATGGACAATGGACCCGGCAGATGCCGCAAAAAAAATAACGAAGAAAACAAAAGCCATAATCCCTGTGTCGATTTATGGCCTGCCATGTGACATGGACCCCATAATGGAAATCGCTGAAAGGCACGGCCTTGCAGTCATAGAGGATAATGCGCAATGCATGCTCAGCAAATACAAAGGCCGGCTGGCCGGGACGATTGGGCACATGGCCAGCTACAGTTTCGAGAATACGAAGCACATTTCCTGTGGCGAGGGCGGCATGATTATCACTAATGATGAGCAATATGCCGAGGCTGTGAGGAAGCTGGGTGGCCATGGCTTCAAGAACCTGATGGCCGAGGAGGGCAGGATAAGGCTCAATCAGGACCTGTTCCAGAACCCGAATTACAAGCGCCATGATGTTCTTGGCTGGAATTACCGCCTGTCCGAATTCAATGCGGCCATAGCGTTTGCCCAGCTTGAAAGGGTGGACGAGCTGGTAAGCCTCAGGGTAAAGTCTGCAGAGCTGTTTATCGACGTAATGGCCGGATGCGATTTCCTGATTCCCCAAAAATGCCCTGAAGGTTACACGAATTCTTATTATACGCTTGGCGCAATATACGCCGGCAGGGAAAAAATCGGGGTTTCCTGGGAAGATTTCAGGAAAGAGTATATCAAGAATGGCGGGGATGGCGTGTATGGCGCGTGGTCCGTGCCGTATCTTGAGCCGGTAATTGAAACAATGGCCTTTGCGAAAAGGTGCCCGTGGGTTTACAGCAGTGTCGATTATAAAAAAGGCCTGTGCAAAACAGCCGAGGCAGTACAGCCCAAGCTGATGCAGTTCAAGACAAATTACAGGAATCTGGAACTGGCGAAGGCCAAGGCGGAAATCCTCGGGGAAACTATAAGAAAGCTTGACAAGAGGAGGCACTCCTGAAATTGCCGGTGCTGTGCTTTTTGATTTGTTTGTGGCGGTGTGAAAATGTTTGATACGGATTTTTACATGAAAGTTCATGATGTCCAGAGAAGGATTGAAAAAGGTGAAATATTCGGCAAGGAGGCCCTCCTCAAAAAATTCGAGGGCTACAGGAACAAAGAGCCGGCAGTATACAATATAGAGACCACGAATGCCTGCAACATGCGGTGCGAAATGTGCCCTAGGACAACAAGGATGACCCGCCCGATAACCCAGATGGATAATGGCACCTTCAGGAAGGTCATAGCGCAGATAAAGCCCCATAGCAAGGAAAAATGGGCTGAATGGGTCAAATTCGTCAAAAAAAATTATGGAATCGAGGAAAATGAAATGAGCGAAAACCACTTTTTTTTGTATATTATCCCGAACGTGATACAGCTCCACGGATATGGCGACCCGCTTTTGGACAGGAACCTGGGCGATTACCTGAAATTATTGTCTGAAAAGGGCTTTTACTCTTATTTCAGCTGCAACCCCGCGAATATTGACATTGAAAAAACCGTTGAGATGTTCAAAAACGGGCTGGATTACATAAAGTATTCGCTGGAAAGCGTTGACGATGCAAAACACAAGCAAATCAGGGGGAACGCGTCAAACTTCTCGGCCAGCTATGAAAAGATATTGAAACTCCTTGAGATAAAAAAAGAGCAGGGGCTGAAAACCACCATTATAATCACGATGATTGACCTGAACCGGCCCAGCCAAAAGGAGGATTTTGAATTGCTTAAAAAGGCATTTGAAGGCAAGGATGTTTACATCTACCTGAAGAGCGAGGACCAGCAGTGGTACCGGAAGGACTTCCACGGGACAAAGTCGGTCCACTGGTCGGAAATATGCAAGCACCCCTGGATGTCAATGACGATAAAATCCGACGGGATGGCTGCCATGTGCATGGAAGATTACAACAATGAGATAATACTCGGGGATGTAAAAAAGGAAACGCTGCGGGACATATGGAACGGAAAAAAATACGCTGAATTCAGAAGAAGCCATTTTGACCTTACGCCGGGGCTGAAATGCACAGTTGCCTGTGACATGAAACTTGCAGGAAATTATGTGAAATGAAAAGTTAGTGTGTTCGTGTTTTTCAAATTGGCTGGTTGGTCTGGTTTTCGGATGGAAAAAAAATTCAACAAAGTGGACTTCAATGATTTGGACGGCACATATATAATCGCCGAAATTGGCATAAACCACAATGGCGACCTGCAGATTGCGAAGAAGCTGGTTGATGGCGCCTTTGCCACGGGATGGAATTGCGTCAAATTCCAGAAAAGGACCCCTGATTTGTGCGTTCCAGAATGCCAGAAAAACGTTGAAAAGGAAACCCCGTGGGGCAAGATGACTTACCTGGAATACAAGCACAGGATGGAATTCGGCCGCAAAGAATATGATTACCTCGACAAATATTGCCGCGAAAAGCCGATTGACTGGGCTGCTTCGGTCTGGGACCTGGAAAGCCTGGAATTCATGTCCAAATATGAACTCCCTTTCATCAAAATCCCGTCGGCTATGCTCACTAACAATGAACTTGTCACCGCGGCCTGTAAGACAGGCAGGCCTATACTGCTTTCCACTGGAATGAGCACCCTTAAGGAAATAGATTCTGCTGCCGCCCTGCTGAAGAAGCACGCGAGCCAGTATGCCCTGCTCGTGTGCAACTCGTCATATCCCGCAAAGCTCGATGAGCTGAACTTAAGGTCAATCCCGGTTTTCAAGAAGAGGTACAACTGTGCAATCGGCTACAGCGGCCACGAATATGGCCTGGACCCGACAACCGTCGCTGTTGCGCTGGGCGCACAGATAGTGGAACGGCACATTACACTTGACCATACAATGTGGGGGACCGACCAGTCGTCCAGCGTTGAAATACAGGGGATGGACAAGCTTTACAAGCAGATAAGGAGCGTGCCAAAAATTCTCGGCAACGGCGTGAAGACGGTTTATGAAAGCGAAATCAAAGTGAGGAAAAAACTCAGGGGCTACTGACCCTGGCCAATTGCAAGCCGATTTCCAATTGGCGTTTCACTTCCAATTTTGTCGATTGCCCTCAATCATTTCCATTATCAGCACCGCGACCCTTTTTGCCGCCTTACCGTCCTGCAGGAAGCAGTGCTCCAGAACGAATTTCTCACGCGCGCGGTCAAGCCTTTTCCTCGTGGCCCCGTCAAAAAGCGCTAGCCCAATATTTTTCTCTATGCCGTCTTTTTCAGATATCGGGATTGCAACCCCGCTTTCCACCCACGGCAACTTGTGGTTGCCTTCCCCGAAATCAACGAGCATTGCAGGCCTGCAAAGCATCAGGGCCTCGGTTATTATCGTGGACGGCAGCGATATCACGAGGTCAGAGGCGAGCACGGCCTCATGGAAAACCGAATTTTCGCCAATTACAACCGCATCCGCCCCTTCCTCTTTCGCTATTTTTTCATAATCCTCAGCCTTGCCCCTGGGATGAGGCTTGACAATGATTCCTATGCCGCTCGACCGCTGGATTTTTGCCAGTGCCCTGAAGATGAGCCTTTCATCATCGACAAAAGGCGGCACTGCAAGCTGTGTCGCGAACAAAACTACTTTTTTTTCAGGGCTTATGCCCATGCCCTTGAGGCAGGATTCCCTGTCGAACGATTTTTTTGCCGCAGGAATGAAATCATACCTCGGCTGGCCTGTTACCTTCAGCATGCTTTTTGGGTAACCCCATGTTTTTTCAAAAAGCCTGCAGGTCCATATCCCCTGTGCCGCAAAAGCATCCGGCAACTGCACACCGAGCTTTTTTCCCGTGAGCGGGGGGTAATTGAAGTAAGAAAGGATGTCGTCTGTAATGCCTGCGTGCTGCGTCGAAAGGACTTTCACCCCTTTTGCCTTTGCCGCTATGAGCAAAGCTTTCCAGTACCATCCCCCGTGGTTCGGGGCCACGAGGACACAGGGTTTTTCCCTCTCTATCAGCCTGCTGAAAAGCTCCACCGCCTTCGCAACCTTCCGGAAGTGGCTCACAAAAAAGAATTCTGACATCCTTCTCGTTTCCTCCCGGAAATCTTTCCCCCCGGCATTAAATGATTTCCAGAACTCTTCGTCAGAATTTATCTCTTTCCATGCGGCTGAAAACCCGGCCCCGGCTTTTTTCTGCCTGGAGTAAACCCCGAAATCCCAGAAATTCTCTAGCGGCAGGTGCAGTGGCTTTTGCATAAGCGCCCTCTTTAACGCTTCATTTGCGCTTGTCCAGAACCCGATTCTCCATAGAGGCGCAACAGTTGCAACCTCGACACCATAACCACAGTCCAGGAGCTCATCCATCACTGCCCTGTAATGGATATCTCCCTCCACCATTTTTCCGGTCTTGGGGTCAGGAATCCCGCGCCACCCCTTTTCATAAGTGAAGAACAGGACTTTTTTCCTGTTGCCCGCGCTTTTTCCTTTGAGGAACTGGAGTGCAACAATCGTTTTTGCAATGGCAGTTGTCCCGAGCTGGTCCGCCAGTTCCAGGGCCCACATCGCGGCCTCGGGGGCAAAATGCCTTTTTTGCCGCTTTTCAACATCAACTAGTTGCCCTGAAATATATAACGCAAGCTCTGTATGCGCAGCCCACCACAGCGGGCTCCCGTCATAGAGGGACGCTTCGAGGAGGTTTTTTCCGCATGAAAGCCTTTTCATCGCGATTTCTGCGAGCCAATTTGCGGCATCATTCGGCGAATCAAAAACCGGCTTTTGTTTGGTTTCATTTTCCATTGGCACACTTCAGCATAATGCAAACAGCTATTCCTTCTAAAAATTGCTTTGCACGCCTTTTAATGGTTTTGGTACCTGCACCTGTCAGGGGGCCCAAGCTAACTTTAAATTAACGCCGCCAGGAAAATTAATCCGAAACACATGCCTGCCCGGTGGATGCGCTTAGGCGAAGGCAAATTCGAGGACGCTGCCCTTGTTTTTTCAGCCATCGCTTGCATAGCCCTTTTCATGCTTTTTTTCCCGCCTTTTTACGCGTCAATAGACGAACAGGGCTACCTCAGGAATGCAGTCCTGCTATCGCATGGCAAAATCGGGGAGCCTGCCCCTGAATATGCCAGCCGCTCAACAGTGTTCAACGGCACCGAATACATTTCCGACAGGGTTCTCGGAAGGTCGGTTTCGCTCATCCCTTTCCTGCCTTTCGGCATTTCAGGCGTAATGCTTTCAGGTCTTATCATCCACCTCATAAATTTCTTCATACTGATAAAAATATTCGAAAAACTGAAGGTAAGCAAAATATTTTCACTGATTTATCTTTTCCTCCCGACATTTATTTGGGAATCAAGGACGCTCTACCCAGAACTCCTAACCCTGACTTTTTTCCTCGCTGCATTTTGCTTTTACATCTCGGAACGCAGGAGAGACTGGGCAGTTTCAGGCTTTCTCGCAGGCCTTGCAGTCCTTGTGAGGTATGATGCAGTGTATGGCGTCGCGGCAATGGCCTTAGCAGCACTGATTTCAAGCCGTAAAAAATTCCTCTGGTTCTTCCTTGGAGGAATTCCCTGTGCGGCATTCCTGTTCGCATTCAACTCAGCAGTGTATGGCGGCGCGTTCACTAGCGGCAACGGGTCCGTGCTCAGGCTTTTCCTCAGGTTTTCAGCAGACAGGCTGCCGAATTTCATTGCATACCTGGGGATACTGCTGCTTTACCTCCCGCTTATGCTTGCTTCCCCGTTTATTGAGAAAAAATCTGGCCTCAGGAAGGAATTCGCCCTGTTCGCCGCG
Organism: uncultured archaeon; assembly: GCA_902386385.1. Lineage (GTDB taxonomy): Archaea > Iainarchaeota > Iainarchaeia > Iainarchaeales > Iainarchaeaceae > CABMIU01. Next base: position 9,287 of record CABMIU010000013.1, on the reverse strand, counting down.
GCTTACCTCGTTTTCAACGGCATGTTCACCGACCTTTTCAATTTCGACTTTTCCCTTTCCTCGCTTTTCACGGCGAGGCTCCGCTACCTCGTGCCCCTGATTGGAGTGCTGATAATCCCCTATGCCTGCATGCTTGATTCCTGGACCGGGGTTTTGTCAAACAAAATCGGTCTTTTGCGCAAAAACCCCGCGGCCACCCCATTGGCGCTTTTTGTGGTGATGTTCCTTGTTGCGGCATATTCCTCCGATGTGCATCAGGATTACCTTTCCGAAAAGCGCAGTGCGGCATTCGGCACGATATATGCAAACACTGAAGCCGGTTCTTTGATACTTGGCAGCAGCGACGATTCAATGTACTTTGTCAGGGGATTTTTCCCGGACCGGAAATACTTCTCAATAGACCCTAAGCCGGACCTTGCGGGAAACCCGCAGGGCATTGACCCGGTTGCAGAGTTCCGAAAGGCGGGAAAAGGGTATATGCTCCTGATTGATTACACCAATGTCTCATCAGACACATCCCCGCGCGCTGAACTGGTGAAAGGCGAGAGAAAAAAGGCGTTCGATTTTTATGAGCGGAACCACGGTTCGTTTGAGCTTGTTGCAGAGGACAAGAAAATCAGCCTTGCATTGTACCGTTACAATGGCGGGCCATTGCAGGAATAGGGCCTTCAATCGTTTGGCTGCGGGTTCCAAAGTAGCCTGCACGGATTTCCGGATTGCATGATATGATTAAAAAGTTCTGGTGGCAAGGTGGAATCATGGCGGCAATCGGAATAATGGGCGCACTTCAGGAAGAGATTGACCATTATATCCCTGAACTGGCCGGCCTCGAGAAAACCGAGCTGGTTGGCTTCGCTTTTTTCTCCGGAAAGCTTGCCGGAAAGGACGCCGTTGTCGTGAAGTCAGGCGCGGGCAAGGTAAATGCCTCGATATGTGCACAGGTGCTGATAACTAACTTCAGGGTTTCATCAATCGTATTCACCGGGGTTGCAGGCGCCCTGAACCCCGAATTAGGCCTCAATGACATCGTGATTTCCAAGGACAGTATGCAGCACGATATTGATGCCACCGACCTCGGCTTTGAAAGGGGAAGGGTCCCTTTTTCTGAACTGAAATTTTTCAATGCATCCAAGGAACTTGCTGAGTGCGCTTCCGCCGCTGCCAGGAAGCTTGGCCTTAAGGCGATAGAGGGCAGGATTCTCACCGGCGACCAGTTCATTGCGAGCAGGGAGCGCTCCGCCTTGCTGAGGAAGGAATTCAGGGGCGATTGCGTTGACATGGAGAGTGCCGCTGTGGCGCATGTTTGCGCGCTGAACAATGTCCCGCACCTGATCATCCGTTCCATTTCCGACCGGGCGGACCACTCTGCCCCGGTTGATTTTACCGCGCTGTTCAGGGCCGCTTCTGAAAATTCCTTCAGGCTTGTAAAGGAACTCGTTTCGAATTGCCGCGTGCAGGAAACCGGCGGAAAAGGGGGCCTTGGCAAAAGGGGCAAAAGCGGAAAAGGCGGCAAGGCTGCTGTTGCAGCGCTCATAAAATCCAAAATCAGGACAGTCCCCGACTGGCCGAAGAAAGGCATAATGTTCAGGGACATCACCACCCTGCTCAAGGACAAAGGGGGATTTACCCGTCTGGTCAACCTGCTCGTTGAAAGGTATGAGCACATGGGCATCGATTTGGTCGCGGGTATTGAATCAAGGGGGTTCATCACCGGTGCTGTCCTTGCAAACCGGCTCGGCCTTGGCTTTGCACTAATCCGCAAGGCAGGCAAGCTTCCGGCGGAGACAGTTTATGAGGAATATTCCCTCGAATATGGGCGGGACAGGATTGAGATGCACAAGGATGCGATTGAAAAAGGGCAGAAGGTGCTGCTTGTTGACGACCTCATTGCCACCGGCGGAACCGCGCTCGCAGCATGCAAGCTGATACAAAAGCTTGGTGGCGAAGTAATTGAAGCGAGCTTCATAATCAACCTGCCGAGCCTCAAGGGCAAGGAAAGGCTCGAAGCCGCTGGCTTCAGGGCGTTCAGCATAGTGGATTTCGAAGGCGAATGAGCATTGGAAAATAAGGCAGCTTCCTCCATAATGCGGATTCAGCGCATTGAAAATTCATGCTATTGAAGATTGCGAGTTGGTTTTGGCCCCGGCATCAGCAGTTGCGCTTTATTTTTTCCCGCCAGTATTCCATCAGGTCAGCCATTGTCTTTTCAAGCGGAATCTCGGGTTTCCAGCCAGTCCTCTGCGAGAACTTCGTGGAATCGCCGAGCAGGACCTTCACGTCCGAAGGCCTCAGCCTTGAAGGGTCCTCTTTGATAGAAATCTTTTTGTCTGTCATCGAAAGCAGCCTGTCGAGTATTGACTTCATCGTGTGTGTCTTTCCTGAGCAGATGTTGTAGACCTCGCCGGGCTCGCCTTTTTCTATCGCGAGCCAGTATGCCCTCGCAACATCCCTGACATCAGTAAAGTCCCTCTTCGAGTCGAGCGAGCCAACGAGCACAACCGGCTCCTTGAGGCCCATCTCAATCTCCGCAATCTGCTTTGCCCAGTTCGAGTCCACGAAAACCTCGCCCCTGCGCGGCCCGGCATGGTTGAACGCCCTTGTCCTAACCACCTTGAGGCCGTAGCTCTGGAAATACTGGTAAGCCAGCAGGTCCATCGCTGCCTTGCTCACGCCATAAGGGCTCAGGGGCCTAAGCTGGTTTGTCTCTTTTATCGGCAACTCGTTTTCATACACCTTGCCATAAACTTCGCTCGTCGATGCAACCTGCACCTTTATCTCAGGGTCGACCGCCCTGCAGATTGCCTCGAAGAGATTCAGGCTTCCGAGGGTGTTTGACTCCAGTGTCTCGTGTGGCGATTTCCACGAATCAGGCACATAGGACTGCGCGGCAAGATGGAAAACGTAATCCGGCTTCACTTCGCGGAGTGCCTTTTCAACCGCAAAATAATCAGTGACATCGCATTTCACCATGCTGATTTTATCCCGGATTTGCCTTATGTTGGAGAAATCAGTGCTCTTGCCCCTGTAAGTGCCGTATACCTTTGCGAGCCTGTTGTCTATAATGTAATCCGCAAGGTGCGATCCCGCAAACCCGTTGATGCCAGTTATGAGCGCCTTTTTCATTCACACACCGCACAAAACATAAAAACAAACTATTTTAACCTTTAGTAATTTTTTTTATTTCAGTCTTTGGCGATTTTTCGCTCATCCTCAAAATGTCCCCTGTACCATTTAACCGTCTGCCTCAAGCCGTCCCCGATGCTCGTGCAGGCCCTCCAGCCGAGCAGCCTTTCTGCCTTGCGGGTGGAAATTTCAGGCGCGGATTCCCCTTTCTTGTCCCTGAGGAAAAGCGGCTTCAGGCTGCTGCCGCACTCCATGAGCAATATTTCCTCGATGTCCATTATGCTGATGTTCTTCCCGCTCGAGAGATTTATGACTTCCGCCCCATTTGCCGCTTTTGCCTTTTCCGAGTTTTCTGCAGCCGAAATTATCGCCTCGACAGTGTCTCCGACAAAAATGAAATTTTTCATCGCCATGCCGTCGCCGTAAACAACCGGCGGTTCCCCTGCAAGAATCCTTTTCAGCGACCCCGGTATTATCCTCTGGAAAGAAAGGTCCCCCGGGCCATACGAATTCGAAGGCCTCAGGATTATCGCCCGCACACTGCCATTTTCCGCGGCCTCCATCACGGCCTTCTCAGCCTCGATTTTGCTTTTCGAATATGCATCGTCTGCGAGGAGGGGGCTGGACTCGTCCACGCTGCCTGCAGAATTCCCGTAAACCTTTGCGCTTGACATGAAAACAAATCCTATATCCTTCATGCCCGCGAGAGCCTCGATGGCATTTTTGGTTCCGTCAACATTTGTAGAGAAGCAAGCAGTCTCCTCTTCAGGGCTGCGAGGATTGTTTGAAAATCCCGCAAGATGGATGCAGCAATCCGCCCTGGCTCCGCACAGGGCCTTGCGCAACTGGCCGAGGTCAAGGATATTTGCCTCAAGAAAATGAATTTTTCCGGCAGATTTTTTTGCCACAACCCCTTTTTCGTGCCAGAAACTTTTGGCAAACCGGCTTTCGCCCATGGATTTTACCAATGCGAGTACGGTGTGCCCCTTTTCCGCGAGGCGCATGCAGAGCCTCTTTCCGATGAATCCGTCAGCGCCTGTGACAATAATGTTCATTTGAAACGCCAATCCCTGGTTAATTTTCATCCCGCATACTCCTTAATTCTTTGCTTTTGTCCAGCCCAGGATATTTTGAATTGCCGGTTTTGCAATCACAGCAACTGCAGTGAAAATGCAGTCCATTGCGAGCGAGAGCAGGGCAACGGAGCCCGCGGCAGCTGCAGGCGCTCCATAAAGTGTACACAAGTAAACAAATGCGCCTTCCCTTGCCCCCAGCCCGGAAAGCGTGAACGGCAGGTGGGAAATGACAATGCTGACCGCTACAACGAAAACCATTTCAGCAAAACCCATCGCTGAGCCGAATCCGGCAAAAAGCGCGAGAAAAAAAACCGCCTGCAGCAGCATCCTTATGACTGTCAGCGCAAAGTTCTTTGCGAGCGCCAGACGGTTACCGGAAATCTTCTTCACTGCCAGAGAAAACCCTGCAACTCCCTTCCCGAAAAATCTTTCAACAAGTGCCGTGAAGCCTTTGTTCCCAAGTGCCATGATTCCCGCTGCAACCGCCACCCACGCGACTGCAATCGCCCCGATTGCCAATGTTGCCTGTGCAGGAAATAGTGATGCTATCCCGAACGAGCCTGCAATGGAAAGCGCTAAAAAAGTCATTGCCTTGTCAACCGCGACAACAGCCATGCCCTCCGCGATTGATACCCCTTGTTTTGACATCATCGCGCCATATGAGAACTCCCCTATCTTGCCTGGCATCACAAAGCCGGCAGCCCTTGCGGAGAGCGAATACCAGAAAGCGTCCGCCATGCTTATTTTCCCGAAACATTCCGTCAGGATTTTCAGGTTCACTGCATTTATAGCCAGGATGACCGCGAGGAGAAGCAATGCAGGCAATATAAAAAACGCGTCGAATCCCGCAAGAGACTCCGAGATTTTTCCCATGCCCACCCAGCTGAACAGCAGCCACAATGCAGCTATGCTGACCGCTGCCTTGATAGCCGTCTGCAAAGCCTGTGAATGCCAATTTATTTTGTGTTGAAGAACACCGCTTCCTTTTCCCTGTTCCATCCCAGCACCCCTGCCTTTGACTTCATTTCCTGCCTGAATTCCTTCCAAAGCCCTTTTTTGTAGAACTTTACCACCGCATCCGCAATCGCCATTGAATCCTTCGGCTTTACAAGAATCCCGTTCTTCCCGCTTTCAATCACATCCCTGTTCCCGCCGACATCAGTTGATATCACGGGCAACCCGAAGCCTGCCGCAAGCTGGACAACCGCGGTATGTGTCGAGGAAACATAGGGAAGTATCACTGCATCAGCCCCTGAAAAAATATCCCCTACCTCCTCATCCCTGACATACCTGTCGATTACATTCACGCTGCTTCCAATGCCGAGCCCTGAAATCTGCGCGAGGTACTCCCCCTTGTCTTTCCAGAACTCGCCCACAATGTCCAGCTTCATGCCAGGCAATTCCTTGAGGATTGCCGGCATTGCATCAATGAGGTAATGCAGTCCCTTGTATTCTCGCACAAACCCGAAAAAAAGAACCCTGTGCTTCAGCCCGTTTTTTGCATCATTTCCCCCTGCAAAATAATCCGAATAAGCTGGCTCCTGCAGGAACCCTGCCTTGGCCCCTTTCTTCAGTGCCTTTATGTTCTCCACGTCAGAAGCCGAGAGCGCCACGAAAAAATCCGCCTGCGAGAACATTATCCTTGTGAGAATCCTGTGCAGGAAGGAGCTTTCATGCGGAAGCGCATTGTGCACAACCATCGACACCTTTGCCTTCGTTAAAAGCTTTGCCATAACCGCTATGGTGAAATACGCAGGGGTGAAAAAAGTGTGCCACCACTGCAAAGTCACTTGTTCAGGGTTCAGTTCCCTGATTTTCAGCGAAACCATTATCCAGTTCAGGGGGTTTATTGCGTCAAGAATACTTTCAACTTTGAAGCCGTATTCGGGGGGCGCGCCAATCTCCTGGAATTTTCCCGGATAAAGCGATTTCGGGTAGAGCCGCGAGAAGCTTATTGCAGTGAGGTCATTTCCCTTTGCAATGTTCCTGCAAAGTATGTAATTCGAATGCGCTATCCCTCCCCTGTAAGGGGGAAGCGGGCCTACAATGACAATTTTCATATCAACAGCTTCCCGAACCTAATGCTCCCGATTAGCCTGCTTGCCTTGACTGCAATAACATACCCTGTGCCAATAATAATAATTGCGGCAGCGTGCAGCGGCCCCTTGTTTTCGAGAAAAGTTATCCCGCGCGGGCTGCTCAGCTCCATTTTCCCGCCATTTTTCCATAACCCTGTCGCAGCCCTGAAGTCCTGCACAGGGTCCACAATGAACCCGGATTTTATGTGCAAAAAATCCTCGCACACTTTTGTATGGTGCTTCTTGTAGAGCAGCACGTCGTTCTGGTGGTAGCAAAGCCTTTGCAGAACATGCCCCGCAAAGCCAAAAAATCCCTTTGGCTTTGCCTCCTTGTGGTCATGAATATATCCGGCTTTCACTAGCCTGAACCGATACCCCAAATCCATTATCTTGAATGAAAGGTCTGTGTCCTCCCTGTAATACCTGTACTCCTCATCATACCCGCCGACCTTTTCCAGCAATTCCCTCCTGAACGCGGTTGAAGTTCCGCCATAGTAGTCATAAGCGCTGACAACGCCGATTCCCACAGAATCAAAGCCCGCAACCATTTTTTCCAGCCAGCTCTTTTCAGCAATGCAGTCATGGTCCATGTTCACGACGATTTCATATTTCGCCCCGCGGATTCCCGCATTCCTCGCCCTGCAAACCCCTGAATTCGGCTGGTGGATAATGCTCAAAATCCCCTTTGTTTTCTCCTGTTTTGCGTAGCTGTCTAGGAATTCCCCTGTGCCGTCAGTGCTGCCATCATTCACCGCTATGATTTCAAAGTCCCCTGAAAATTCCTGGGCAAGGAGGGCGTCAAGGGTTTTTTTGATGGTGTGCATGCTGTTGTATGCCGCAACCACTATGCTCGCGTTTTTTCCGCTTTTTATGCCTTTTGCCCTCATCCAAACGCCTTCGCAAAATACTCGTCTAAAATGCCGTTTATTCTTCCTCTCGGCACATCGGCGGCCCTGAACCCTTTAAGCTGCGCCAGTCTGGATTCAAGGTCTCCCGGATTCCATGCCACGAGCCCCAGCCCCATTTCCTCGACAACCTTTGCTAGCTCGAGCTGGTGGTCGTTTGTGTGCTCCCCGAACTCCTTCCTGCGCGGCACGCAGATGAATTTCGCCCCGGAATTCTTCGCGAGGCCTATGTTTCCTTCTCCCGCATGCGTGATGAAGATTCCTGCCGCAATCACGTTTTTCCCGAACTCTTCAATTCCCATGAATTTTTTCGACTCGAAATATTTAGTGGAATAATCACTGTGGCCAGATTGGCACAGAACCCTTCCGGATATTTTTCCTGCCTGCACGAGCCTGTCGATTTCCTCGAGAAGCCTGTTGAACTGCTGCGGGTGGGTGCCGACAGAGACAAAAACGAAATTATTGTTTGCCACTGCAATGCCCTGGTGCCTTTGCCAGGTGGTTTTTTTTGCCCTGCCGACCATAAAACCGCCTCAGAATATGCTCCCGCCGTAAACCCCGCGGGGATAGAACTTCGCGAGGCCTTTCCACTGGTAAATGAAAAGGTCAGCGAAAATGTATGCGACCCTGCCGCTCAGGCCCGGGACAAGCGGCCTGCAGAAGCTCTCGATGAAAACTATTTTCTTGCCGAGCAATTTTCCGGCGATGCACACTACCAAGCCGGCATCCGCGCCGGTTGAAACCACGGAGTCTGGATTTTCCTTAATTAGTATTTTCATGCTCTGGAAAAAGCATTTGAGGGTGTTGAAGGGGTTCCGCCCGGGCAATTCAACAAAGAATACCTTTTCCTTCAGGCCGAGGCTCTCCGAGTCCGGGCGCCTGAACGTGACGAAAAAGTGCTCCCGTCCTGCGTAAAAACCAGAGAGCTGCAGCATCTCTGAAAGGTGGCCCCCAGCGGAGCAAGCCAAGCATATCTTCATTCCCAGACCGCCAAACAGCCACTCATGCCATAGTTAAAGCTGATTCCCGCAAAATAAACCTTTTGGTATGGGGGGTGAATGCGGAAACCGTCCTGCTTTTGGATTCTGGTATTTAGGGAATATCACACAGCGCATGTTCAGCTGCTAGGCCGATTCTTTTTCTAAATTCTTCAGGGTATTGCGCAACAATACCCATTATTATGTCACTTTTTAGGCTGGCGATATATTGAGAGTCTATTTTTGTGTGTGTTTTGGCAAGTATTTTTATAGCATCTGCCGCAAATGTTTCCAAATCATTTGAATACTTTCTAATTGCCCAGTCAGCAGTATGCTTTTTTGGAGCTTGTGAAAGATTTGCCCTTGCAAAATCAATAAATGCTAATTCACCATTCTTCATGAATATTATGTTGCCTGAATGAATGTGATTATGGCTTATTCCGAGCGAATGCATTTTTGCAATCATATTTTCAATTTGCATTAATATTCCCCAAGGGTTTTTGCTAAAAAATGCAAGCCCTCGCGGAGAGGATAGTGCAAACCCTTCGCTTTCAATCAGGCAAGTCCCATTTTTCAAATCTTCTAAAATTTTTTCTGTTCTTATGCCATTCGCTCTAAGGATAGCCAAGATTTTTTTTTGCCTTAAGCTAACCGGTTTGATAAAATATTTTGAATTTTGGGCTATTTCCCTTAGCCTTTTCCATTTTTCAGCGACTGAAAGCCCTTTTTGGAGCCTTGTCCCTTTCTCCACAAAAGCTTTTGTTGCTTTACCAGAATAGCCTCGTTTGGTTTTTCTATTAAAACTCACTATTTTTGGAACGAGTAACCTTGCTATATCATCACCTTTTAGTCATGCCGCTTTTTTTCAGGGGTATTTTTCTGCGTGCAGTAAATGTGCCCCTCGAAAATTTTCGGGGCCGAGCCGGAAGTTACCTCGCTTCCCGCTTCCACATGGAAAATCGAATAGCCAAATGACTCGAGCAGTTTCACTATCGGCTCCCCGAGCCAGCCGTGTATTTCGACAAAAAGCTCAGGCCTTTCATCCCTCAGGGTTTTTTCCATGCCCCCGAGCACCTCCATTTCAAAGCCCTCGACATCAATCTTTACAAAATCAGGCTTTGGGATTCT
>CABMIU010000012.1 GCA_902386385.1 uncultured archaeon | reverse complement strand
CCGAGCCGTTCGCCCCCGCGATTGCCGTGAAACCCGGGGAAAATGGCACATCCGCTTTTTTGAATGACTTGAAGTTCTTTATAGAAATGTTTGTTATTATTGTCATGGCGGTCATCCGAGCGAATCAATGTAGAACCTTGCAAATGCGATGTTGAAATATGCAGATGAAGCGCAAATCCCTGTGAGCACGATAAGGAAAGACAGTTCTTCCTGCTGCACAAGGTCGCCGAGCCCGAAAAAAATCCCTGAAACAATGCCTGAAATAACCCATGCGAGCACCAGGAACAATACAGTGCTCATGGATTTCCCGGATGTTTTGTTCCAGCTCTCTGACAATGCCTTTTTCAATGGCAGGTTCCCCGTTGCCAATGCAATCGGGGTGAACGCGAGCTTTATTAGCACGAACGCCCCGAAGCCCAGCCATGCGAGGAAAAAGGCGAATGCGATGAAACCTATGCCTTCAAGCGAAATTCCGGCTGCGAAAAGACAAAACGCCACTGCAGAGTAAATTAGCAGGCCGGCCATTGAGACCAATGCAAGGGCAAATGCGGAAGGCAGCATTTTTGCGGCGGTGGCCATGGCTTTCATTGCCCCTGCTTTTTTGTCTCTTGCCATTATCGCGTACGCGAAAGCCGTTGCTGCCGAAACCGTCAATGAAGCGAGCAATGCCATGAAAATTACCAGGAGGTCTGGACCATAGCTGTTCGCGAATTGGAACGGCAATTCGAAAAAGGCAACGTCAGGCACCTCGCCGAACAAAAGCGAACTGAAAAAGACGTTTGTGAAGCTGTCGAGCGAAAGGAGCAATATCGCGGTGCCGGCGATTGTGCCGAGCAATGCCGGCACAAGGGTGAGGGGCTTTCTGGCCATGCCTGTAAAGCCGCTGGCAAGCGCGGAAATCATGCTACTAACAACGCAGTTAACCTATTTAAGGATTTACTTTCGCTAGTTAATTTTCCGGTTTTCCGCCGCAGGTCTGGTGCTGCCGCATAATCGCCTTTTGTTTTTGGGGCTGTAAAGCCATCTTCCTTGCGGAAAAACACATTTTTATGTAGTATCATGTTTTTGTTTTTGGCCTTTTCCTTTCTGTTTTTAAACTTTGCCGGTCGGTATTAATTAGTCGGATTTTTGCTATTATCCGTGCATTTTCGCCGATTTTGATTTTAATTTTTCCAGTCTGAAAGTGGTTTTCATGAAGGTTCCGAACGTGCAGAACATTTACTGCCCGAAGTGCAACAAGCACACCGAGCACAAGCTCAAGGCATTCAAGTCCGGCAAGGCAAGGGCACTCTCGATAGGGACGAGGAGCAACATCCGCAAGCACAAGATGGGCTACGGCGGAAAGGCGAAGTTCACCGCGACAGTAAAGAAGCAGAACAAGAAGCCCTCATACCTCGCGGAATGCACAGTGTGCCAGCGCAAGGTCTACCTCATCACGCCGAAAAGGATGAAGAAGACAGAGCTGACCGCGCTGAACAAGTGAAATCTGCTCTTTTGCCATGGGCTTTAAAACCATGCTTGGCAATAACAACTTCTTGTCCGCCCAGTGCCCCTTTAAATTCCTTTTTTGTTCTATTCATTTGGTGCAAGGGTGACTACAAAGAACGCAATCCTCATGATAGTGAAGCAGAGCAACGGCATCGACTACAATTCGCTGCTCAGCAAGTTCGCGGCATCATATTCCAACATCAATTCCGGCCGCGCAGCATTGTCGCGCTCGCTCAAGGACCTCATAACATTCGGCTTCCTCGAGAAAAAAGGGGGCAGGATATTCCTTCTCCCGAAAGGCGAGGCTGAGATTTACAGCGCCGTGAAAAACAAGCTGATACTCGGCCTTAATGCCGCGATGAGACACAGGAAGCCTGCAAATGACATCGAGCCTGTTGTCGAGAAGCTGCAGATTTTAATAGAGCGCTCGAGGCAGGACAAGGACCTGCTCAAGACCTCAAAGAGCTCCCTCGACTTCACGATTTCCGGCCTTGAAACCGCAAAGGCAGAACTTGAGGAAAAGGCAAAGCACCTCGAGTATCTGTCAAAGGTTTTCGGCGACCAGATAAGCAGCCTGAAAGAAATGGACTTCCATGATTCCTGCGAAAGGCAGCTTGATGGCAAATCAGCCGAGGCCCTCTCAGCGATTTTCTCCGCAATGCCAGATGCCGAATTCACTATAGAGTGCAGGAGCCCACAGGTGCTCCAGATAATTGCAGAGCGCTTCAATGCAAAACCCAAGGAAACCAGCTTTTCGCTCCCTAAGGCTTTATTCAGGGATTTTGCGGAATTCATTGGCCAGAACAGGGAAGCATTTTCAGAGCCCCCGATTGCTTTATTTTCATCTTCCCTAAGGGCACAGTTCAGGGCTGGCAGGATAACTCTGTTTGGTCCTTTTTCTGAAATACGGAAATGGGGTAAGTGAAATGAAAATAACCGCGGTCGTTTTTGACTTCAACGGCATTTTCGCGGAGCCGATAGAGTTCCGCATTGTTGACAGCATATGCCGCAACCTGCGCTTCGGGAAAATAATGGCCCTTTCAAATTATTTCATCAACATTTTCCGTTTTGAAAAAGGCAAGCTCTCACCGCAGGAATTCTGGCAGCGCGTTTTCCCCTGCCTCGAACCCCAACAATACAGTGCGTGGGTGGAGGCAGAATACGAAAAGCCAGCCCGGCATAACAATGAAATGTACGCACTGGCTGAAAGGCTTGCAAAAAAATTCCCGCTTTACTGTCTCTCGAACTCGAATTTCCTGCAGGGCAAGGCCTGCAGGAAGCAGAAGTTATACGCGCCTTTCAAAGCGCTTTTCCTTTCGCACGAAACAGGCAGGGCAAAACCATTCCCCTCCGCATTCCGCAATCTGCTGGAGGCAACCGGCCTCAAGGCTGGAGAATGCCTGTTCATTGACGATTCGCTGCGCAACGCTGTTGTGGCAAGGCTGCTGGGGTTCAGGGCGATTAAATTCAGTGGGCCAACCAATCTCGAGCAAAGGCTGAAGAAGCTTGGGGTGATTTGAATTCTTTCGGGTGCTCGGAGCTGGTTATTTGGTCTTCTGAGTGTAAAAGCTATCTCTCAGCCAATGAAATCTTATGTGGTTGCGGTCCTTCCCGCTGGCGATCGCCCTTTCAAGTTCTGAAAACTCCTGCAGGTTATGCTCTTTCAGCTTTTTTATGGCTTTCTTAATGTCTTTAGCATCCATCTGCGCAAGCTTTTCGGCTGCGGGGCGGGTAATTTTTTTAAGAATTAAAAGCAATTCTGATTCATTTAAAATCGGGAGGAATCTCTGGATTGCCTTTGCCGAGTATCCTGACATTTGCTCTATTTCATTAGCGTAATAATGCCGGAAAAGCGAACCAAGCTCTTGGGGTTCAAAACCCCGCAGGAAATTTGTGACCCTTGGTTTTGTGGCGACTGCCATCAGGCTGTTTCGTTCATGCAAATCAGCTTTTTTATTAATCACATAAATAATGTCGTCCAAAATATGCTGAAAAGTATAATAGCTGACAGCATCTAATCGTGTATTCCCTGCGCTCACTAATCGTATTGCTTTAGTTTCGCTTCCTGCAATTTTAAGAATTTGGCTGGCCATTTGTCGAGTGAGCAGTTCTCTTTTTCCTATTTTTGCTCGGTCAATCAGCGCCTGGCGGTAATTTTTTCCAAAATTTCTGTATGCCCTGTCGAGGTTTCCCATTTGCCTGGACGTAAGTTTGTGCCTAGGCTTCTTCATTGCCCCGCCGGTGTTTAGCTTATTGCCATTCATTGACGCGGAGAGTGGGATTTGAACCCACGCTCCCTTTCGGGAACACGCTCACTCACACCAATTTGTTCTTTTTCTTTTCCGTACAGGCTTTTCTTTTTCTTGCAAAGAAAAAGAAAAGGGTGTCTCGAGGCGTGCGCTTTTGACCAGTCTCAGCCATCTCCGCAACCTTTTTCTTTCCGTTACCCAGAAAGAAAAAGCTTGACCAAAAAGAAAGGTGTAACCACTGGTCTTCCTTTTTGATTTATAGAAAATCGCCGTGTTAAGGTTAAAAAGGGTGATTTTGCCCCTATTGCAGTAAAAAAATGAATAGGGAAACGCATTACTGCGTTTCCTTGAATACCTGGCCGAGTATTGTGTACCCGGTCACGCTCAACCCATAAACCATCAGCCCGCCGCCTATCAGCGACCCAATGATTGGTATTATTGACAGCACGGCAAATAGTGCCATGTATGCTAATGCCATTACAAAGTAGACAATTATTGTCACCCAGAACGGCACTGTCAGCACCTTTTTCAGTGCGCCGCCGATGTTGAACCCTGCCATGAGCGAGCCTGACTGCAGGTAATAGAAAACACCCATTGTCGCAAGCAGGCCGCCAACTAATACAAGGACCATGCCTAGCAGGAAGAATATTCCGCCCGCTGCAATGCCAGCCATTATGGCGCTTGCCAATGCTGCGGTGTCCCCGCTCGCAATGCCTGCCAATATCGTGCCAGCGGCAGCCATTATGCCTATGAAAAGCAGAACGATTCCCGGCAGTTCATATACCAGTGAAATTATCAATGCAAATACCGTGTCCTTTATGTATGGCACTATTTCGCCCGCGCTGAACTTAGGCAGGCTCGCATCCCCGTTGACGACTTTCCTTCCGACGCCAAGGGCGTAGCCGGAAATCAGCAGGCTTACAAAAGGTATCATCCCTAAAACTGTGCCTATCGCCAAGGTCTGAATGTCCTGGAAAGGCTTCTTTATTGCAGAAACATAGTCAACCAAAAAACACACCTCCGTTTGTTTGGCCAATAATTAATTGAATTAGTTATCATTCTTTTAACAGAATTTAACCCTATCGCCAAATGCCAATTGCTTTTCCGGCTTTCAGCGAAAAAAGGCCCTATTTTTATGCAATTGTCTAAATAGGCCATGGCTTCACTCGATTTTTTCTATGAGCATTTCCGCTGTTTCGCGCGCGACAGCCTTGTCATTGGTCGACTTCACGATTATTTTCCCGCTCCTGAAGAGCGAGACAGCCCTGGCGTTTATCTTCAGCATCAGTATCGCCGGCGTCTCTATCTCGATGTAAACGCCTTTCTCCCGCAGGCTTTTCGCAATAGCCTCGAGGTTCAGGGTGTGCCTCGCCTTCGGTATGAATTCATAAGCAATGCGCGAACTGCATGGCTGGCCCGCAAAACCGGAAAGCTCAAGCTTCAACTGGAATCCCAATCATCGAACAGTTAAGTAGTATTTAATCGTTGGCTTTTTAGGTTCTGCCTTTTCGCCGTTGCTTAAAGCCTACTCCCTGAACTCCACGTCGTCAATCAGCCCGTCGCCGTTCGCATCAAGCCCCTCGACCACCCTTGCGAGGGCCTTCTTGTCGTATGAATTGGGCTTTATTGTTTCGGCGGTGCGCTTCACCAATGCAAGGATTGCTGCAATCGTGCCGGAATTTCTCTTTCCCGCGACAACAAGAATCCATTTGTTCCTGAAGAACGGGTGCGGAATCTTCTCGACAACGCCTGCGGAGTCCTCGGCATAGCTTTTTCCGGAAGGCCCTGAAACAAATGCCCAGTTGCCTCCCGAAGAGCTGAACTGTACCGGCAGGAACCTGTTCACCTGCTCGCAGAGCTTGTTGGCCACCGGGCCGCCGACAATTACGAGGTTTGAATTCTCTTCCTTTAGGTCTTTTACCATTGTATCGAGGAAAACGAGGGGCAGCTCGAAGCCGGAGCAGTTCGCCCCGAAGAAAGCAGTTAACTCCCCCGCTAGGTGCCCGTCCCTCGCCCTTCCCTTGTGCGGGCCGTGCGGGTCCGGCGAGCCAACGACTATTTTCGCGGAAAAAATGCCTTTGCGGCAGAAGTCCTCGAGGAACGGTGTGGCTGCCTTGTCCTGCGTCCTGCCATTGCCTGTTTGGTTGCCTATTATCCTGTTCCCCTTGCCTGCCGATTCCAGGTTTGGCACCAATGCAAAAGAATCAAACTGCGCGGAGTAATACTTCGCGAGCGCGCCGTTGCGCTCCTCGCTCTTCTCCACTTCAAGCAGGCCGGCAGCGCGAAGCTGCTTTACGTGGTAGTAAACCTTCTGCTCGTTCATTGAAAGTTCCTTCGCGAGCTGTGCGGGGTAAGCCGGCTTGCGGTGCAGGCTCTCGAACACGCGCCAGCATTCCTTGTTCAGGAGCGGCTTCAGCTTGGAAACGTCGCCAACAACCTTTGTGTTCACCTGTCGCTCGGCCCCGTTCCTTTCGATAATGACCCTGTCCATAAAAGTTGCACAAAAAGTTATACTGGTATTAACTTTTTAATAATAGTAGTTTGCTCTGCCTTTTAAACCCTTTTGCCTGCCTTTACTAGGATGTGCGGCATCACAGGGGTAATCGGCCATGGGGCGCCTCAAAAGGCGTTCGAAGGTCTCAAGGCATTGGAGTACCGGGGCTATGACTCGTGGGGAATAGCCGTTCCGGGGGATGGCAAGTTTTACCTTGAAAGGCATGTCGGGAAGATAGGCGCAGCTGAATCCAGTGGCCTCCCGGATGCATTGCTTGCGCTTGGCCACACCCGCTGGGCAACTCATGGAAAGGTCAGCGAAAAGAATTGCCACCCGCACCTCTCGATGGACGGCAAAATCGCGATTGTGCACAACGGCATCGTGGAGAATTTTGCGGAGCTGAAGCGCGAGCTTATGCTGAAAAAATTCACTTTCAAATCCGACACGGATTCTGAAGTAATTGCCAACCTAATCCAGGATGCACTTTCTGAAAAAGGCGTTTCTTTTGAAGAGGCCGTCAGGCTTTCCCTCCTTCGTTTGGAAGGCTATTACGCTGTTGCGGCAATCCGCCTTGGCGAGGGCAAGATTGTCTGCGGAAGGAACGGCTCACCGCTAGTTCTCGGCATCGGAAAAGAAAATCTGTTCGTTGCCTCCGATGCAACCGGTTTCCTTTGTCGCACAAAAAAGGCTGTTTTCCTGAATGATTCTGAAATGGCTGTGCTCACCGGAGACCTGAAATTCAGGGTAATAAGCGTTGGAAGCGGGAAAGAAGCCGGCTTTAAAATTAAAGAGCTGCAGTGGGGCATTGAGCAGGCGAAGAAAGGGGCATATGAGCACTTCATGCTGAAGGAAATATGCGAGCAGCCAAGCGCAATAAGGGCCGCGGCGGAGCAGCCTGAGGAAAAATTGGGTGAAATCGGCAGGCTGGTAAATAACTCAACGCGCATTTACCTTGTCGGCTGCGGCTCATCCTACCATGCGTGCCTTTGCGGCGCATATTTTTTTTCCAGAATAGCCCGACTGGAGATTGTCGCCTGTCTTGCATCGGAATTTTCCATGCACGCCGGTTTCCTGTCGAAGGATTCGCTTGTTATTGCGGTGAGCCAGAGCGGCGAGACCGCTGACACTCTTGAGGCTATAAAAGCCGCGAAGGCGAAAGGGGCAAAAATCGCTAGCATTGTCAATGCAATGGACTCGAGCATTATGCGCATGTCGGACTTCTCGCTCCTAATGAATGCGGGCCCCGAGATTTGCGTGCTTTCTACAAAAAGCTACACTGCGCAGCTCGTGGTGCTGCTTTTGCTGGCATATACCGCTGCCGGAAAAAAGCAGGAGGGCAAGGCAACCGTTTTGAGCGCAGCAAAAGATGCAGAGGAAATCCTCAATTCCAGCCAAGGCAAAATCAAGGCACTCGCGAAAAAAATATCGGCTTCAAAGGACATTTTTGTAATAGGCCGCTCCGATGCATTCCCAAGCGCCCTGGAGGCTGCCCTGAAAATAAAGGAAGTGAGCTACATCCACGCCGAAGGCTTTGCGGGCGGTGAGCTGAAGCACGGCACAATAGCGCTCATAGAGGATGGGACTCCTGCAATAGTGCTTTCAACCCCTGAAACAAAGGGGCTGACTTTGAGCAATGCGATTGAAATGCAGAGCAGGGGGGCATTCATAATCGGGGTTGATTCAACTGAGAACCGTGTTTACGATTTTTCAATCAAGGTTCCGGATTCAGGCGCGGCAAATCCGGTTTCAATGATTGTCCCTGTGCAGCTGCTCGCGTATTACCTCGCCTTGGAGCGCGGCCTCGACCCTGACAAGCCGAGAAACCTGGCGAAATCTGTTACCGTGAAGTGATGCAATGGAACATGAACAAAAAACACCGGCCCATGCAAACAGCCAAGGAGGCCATGGCTCAGGCCAGGCTGGCCATCACAGGAAGCTTTTCGGCACCGATGGCATCCGCGGCAAGGCGAACCATTACCCAATGACACCTGAGCTCTGCCTCAGGCTCGGCAAGGCGATTGCCCTGCACTTCGAGAAAAAGGGCTTTGCACCTAAAGTGCTCATAGGAAAAGACACGCGCATTTCGGGTTACATGCTCGAAACCGCGTTGACATCCGGCCTTGTTTCGATGGGCGCGGAGGTTTTCCTAGTCGGCCCGATGCCAACCCCGGGTGTTTCTTTCCTCGGCCGCTCGCAGAAGGCGGATGCCGGCATTGTCATCTCGGCTTCACACAATCCCGCAGAGGACAACGGCATAAAGATTTTCGATTCGCGCGGATGCAAGCTTTCGGATGCGGACGAGGCAAGCATAGAGTCAATAATGTTTTCCGCGGCGATGGAAAACGGGGCGCATGAAGGCAGGCCGATAGGCAAGGCTTTCAGGGTAGAGGATGCACATCAGCGCTACCGCGACTTTGTAAAATCCTCGATGAACGGCGTCCGCCTCAATGGTCTGAGGGTTGTCGTTGATTGCGCTAACGGCGCAGCATACCGGATAGCTCCGCAGGTCTTTTTGGAACTCGGTCTGGAAGTCATCATTATCGGGAACCAGCCTGACGGCTTCAACATCAACAGGGATTGCGGCGCGACAAGCCTTGCAGCTGTTTCAGCCAGGGTAATGGCTGAAAAGGCGGATATCGGCATTGCGCTCGACGGTGACGCAGACCGAGTAATAATAATTGATGAGAAAGGCCTTGAAGTGAACGGCGACAAGATAATGGCCTGCCTCGGCATTGACCTGATGGAAAAGGGCAGGCTCGCAAAGAACATTGTTGTTTCGACGGTGATGAGCAACGCTGCATTGGAGGATTTCCTTTCTGCAAAGGGCATTTCAGTTGTGCGGGCAAAAGTTGGCGACCGTTACGTTATAGATGAAATGCTGAGAGGCGGCTTCAATTTCGGCGGCGAGCAGTCAGGCCACATAATTTATGGTGAATATTCTACCACGGGGGACGGCATGATTACCGCCCTGCAGTTCATGCGCATAATGATTGAAAAGGGGAAAAGCGTTTCAGGGCTTGTCGAGGGCTTCGGGCTTTACCCGCAGGTGCTGCTCAATGTCAGGGTAAGGCAGAAAAAGCCTTTTGATGAACTGCCCTTTGTCCGCAGCTGCATTTCGGATGCGGAGCGGGAGCTTGCGGGGAAAGGAAGGGTCCTTGTGAGGTATTCAGGTACGGAGAACATCTGCCGTATAATGGCCGAGGGCCCTGACGAATCCATGATAAATAAGCTTGCCAATTCAATCGCAGAAAAAATCAGGGGTGAGATTGGTGAATGAAAAAAGCAACACAAAGGCAATCCAATCCTTATTGGACGTTGTCAGGGAAGCCGAGCGGCTTGTGGAAATGAACAAGCCTTTCGAGTTCTGGAAGCTCCTCTAAAAATCGGAAAAAGCCGCTGCTGCAATTAATGATGAAGTCTGCGGCGAGGTAGAGCAGGGCGTTGTTGTAAAAGGCAAGGTTTTTGTCGGCCCAGGAACAGTTGTCAAGTCAGGCACGCGCATCGAGGGCAGTGTTTTCATCGGAGAAAACTGCGTTATCGGCCCGAATGCCTTCCTGCGGAACGGAACAGTAATCTGCGCCAACTGCCACATAGGCACATCTGAAATAAAAAATTCAATCATCCTTTCCGGTTCGAACGTGCCGCATTTTTCATATGTCGGGGATAGTATTATTGGCCACGGCTGCAACCTCGGCGCTGGCACGAAAATAGCCAACTTGAGGCACGACGGCGCAGCAGTCAGGGTTTCAATCGGCGGGAAGAAGGTTGACTCCGGAAGGAGGAAGCTCGGCGCGCTGCTGTTTGATGATGTGAAAACCGGAGTGAATTCATCAATAAACTGCGGGGCAATCCTCGTAAAAGGCACAAAAGTGCTTCCTTGCGAGTTCAGGAAATAGCGGCAACTGCTTCAGGAAGAAATTATTTTCCCGTTCACAGCGTCAATAATCACGTTCCTTGCCTTTCCGTCCGATTCGAGGACTGCGTGCCACACCGGCTTGTAAAGGCCCTCGACGCGCTTTATTATCACCCAGTTCCAGAGCTTCCTCACAGATTCCGCGGCCTCGTCCCTTCCCACGGTTTCCTTTTCTATGCTCAGGGCATCAGCCTTGACAAAAGGCAGCTGGGCTATCGAGCCCATCAATTGGTGCCTCGCGTTCTGGGGCAGGTCGAGCTTTTCCCTTGCCTGGTAAAATGCCTTGCCCGTGTTCCTGTCCAATGCCTTTTCCACGAGCTTTTTCTCCAGGAGCTTGCTTAGAATCCTGTGGGCCTTTGCCTCGTCGATTCCCGCCTGGGCCATTATCTCCTCTGCAAGGGCCTTCCTCTTTGAAAGCATCTTTAGAACGGCCCCTTCTTCCTCGCCGAGACCCGAAAGCAGCCTCATGCCTCTTGATTCAAAGAATCTTCCGTCACGGAAGTGCATGAGTTCCCCTGTAGATGAACTGATGAAGCATTCCCCTGAAACGAATTCCTTGTGCGGCGTCATTGCGTCAAACTTTACGCGCCATATCGTGATGTACTTCAGGCGCATTGCTTCAATCCTTTCAGACTTTCCGAAAAGGCCCAGCACCTTTTTCTGCCTCAGGGATTCTACAATAGCCTTTGCATTTGTCTCGCCTATCCTGCACGGCAAGGCGGGCAATTCTGTAGAGGCAATGTTTTCTCCGCCCATGGCCAAGTGTTGCGTGCCGCGCCCGCCAGTTATGCCGCCCGTACCCACGTTTGCATTGCCAGCTTCGCTCCCTTCTTTTTCCTCCTCTTCAGTGCCTTCAACACCGGATTCATCCTCTTCTCCCGCCTTTTCAAGGGTTTCCTCGTTGCTGTCTCCGGCCATTCCAGAAATTTCCGGCTTTGGCTTGGCCGCCTTCCTTCCGCCTTTCCATCCTTCGAGCATTATACCGTCACTGTTCACGATTATCCCACTGCCCGCGAGCGAGCCTATTATTGCTTCGGGGTTGATTTTTGCGCCGTACTTGCTGTTCAGGGTCTCAACCGCGAGCCTCGCCATGTCCATGTCCACGAACCCATTCTCCCTTACCCTGCGCAAAAGCATTTCCCTGCAAACTTTCTCTGCCTGCTCCTGCCCAATGGACTCCGAAACTCCGGTTGTTTCCGCATCACGGCCTTCGTGCTGAGACTTCCTAGGCCTTATTGCCATCACAAAAGCCCTGCTTGTTTCCTCGCGCCTGTCCCCGGTCAGCGCGACACCCACCGGAAGGGTCTTGATGAAGTTCGGCGCCCTGTACCTGCGCGGGATTATCGTAGGCGTCCTCTTGAAAACCGCCTTTATGTCATCATCGAAAATCAGCTTGTGAGTCATTATCACGTCAAGCTGGCTCAGAACCTTGGTGTTTATAGCGCTCGGCTGCTGCGTCGCAAAAACCAGGGAAAGCCCCGGTCTCCTTCCCTGTTTCACATATTCAATAAGCCCCGCGGTCGCAGCCGTTACTTCATTCCCGCTTGGAATGAGAGTGTGTGCCTCATCAATAAAGAGCCATGTCGGCGGCACCTCAATTTCGAGCAGCTCGTCCATTGTCAGGGACTTGAACTTGCTGGATGCCTCCTTCCTTGTCGAAATCTTCCTCGCAGCGAGCAGCCGCCTAGACAAGATGCCTATGACAAGCGCGGTGACATTATCCTCGAGGAAAGAAGTGTCAAGGATTGTGAGCTGTCCTTCCTTTGAAAGCTCCCTCAGCGGGGTTCCCTTCTCGCTGAAAATCCCCCATGCCTTTGCCGCCTCGAACCTGCTTATAATCGCCCTTATCGAATCCTGCTTGTACCCCTTTTCCCTGCTGTTCAGCTCGGTATCAGTCTCGAGGCATTCCACGAGGTCCTCGAGGGAATAATCCTTGCCCTTGCCGGCTATTTTCCTTTCCTTTGGCCTGTGCCTCGGCTTCTCCGCCGCATTGCCCGGCTGCCCCTGCACCTTGCCCTTTGCCCGTTTGACGCTCACCATTGTTTCCTCAGGCTCGCTCTCAACAATCTGGCTGTATCCTTTCTCCACTTTTTTCAGCACCTTGTCAAGGAGCAGGCCTGAAACAGAGAACCTGTCGACGCCGAAAGTGAGCGCCCAATCCTCTCCTGTGAGGAGCGAGGGCTGCATTGCAAAGCCCGCGTCATAAGTAGATTTCGGCACCTGGCCTTTTACTCCCTCGGGGATGAAAACCCTGAGGTTGTTCAGGCCCCCTGTCCCGAGGCCCCATTCCTTGAGCTTCTCGATTTCCTTTTCCTCCTTGTTAGGGAACCTCATTGACCAGAAAACGCCGATCGGGTCAACAACTATTATCCCGACATTTTTGTTTTTATCCGCGAGCTCCTCCGCGATGACACCGAGGACGTATGAGTTGTGGACGACAATGTCATTTGCCACGAAGTTGTGGAACCCCGGGACGGTTATATCATAGACCTCTGTTTCCTTGTGCACTTCTGTTATTTCTTTTATGGTGTCCCAATAAATTTCTGAAGTTGCAAGCATTTGGATACCATCATTTTTTTCGAACTGTGCCATCCTGCGCAGCTTTTCTCTTGAAGGGGCATAATTGCGGGAGTTATGGAAAGATTTTGGCGCATATCCAAATTCCCTTGCCATTGCCTTCCAATTGCTAACCCTGAATTTTTCCCAAATTTCTTTTGGGACTGTGTCAAGATTCGGGTTTCTAATTTGGCTGGCCATTTCATGAACCGCCGCCATTTCCCTGTTTTCTTTTTCTCCAAAAAAGCCTATCTCGTTTATGAATTTCAGGACGTTTTCCCCATACACCACGTTTTCAAAATTTTCAAATACTTTTCCGTTGCACCTGGTTTTCTTTTTCCTGAAAGTCGACAATATGCCGAACCTTAAGAGAATGTGCTGCACCTGCCTTGTCATTTTTTCAGATGCAAATCCGATTGAAACCGCCCAGTTCTTGCCTCTATTTACCCTGTAAATTGAGCCATCGCAGCTGAATAGCCGGTTTAGGAACAAAGCCAATTGCTGCTTTTCAAGCTGCATTACTTCAGTTGGAATAAATTTTTCCGCGGAAAGCTTTCCATACAGTCCGATTCCCTCGAGCCATTGCATTATCGAACTTCTTTCAGCCCTAATGAAGCCCTTATCAGTGAATTGCCCTTTTTCATTTCTCACAACATTGCCCAGATTTATTTTTTTCTTTTTCTGCGCAATCCTGAAGCAGCCAGGCTTTGAATGCTGCTCAATCCTGAGGTTTTGGTCAAATGCCTCAATGCTTGCATTGAAATCATTGACTATTTTTTCATCGAAGTTGCTGAAAAGTACGAATTGGTTGCTTAAATGCCCCTCGGCTATCAGATAGGCCAAAAGCTTAACGTCGCACTCTTTCATCTTTTTGAGTCCAAACGCCGGCAACAACCTCGGCGTTGCAATCCGGTCCCGTGGCCCAAGCTCTTCTGCAGGTAGCCAGCCATTTATTGTCAGCAGAGGGTGTTCCGGGGTCAATTCAATCTCTTTGCCGCTTTGCATCTTTACCTTTAAAGTTTTGTTCACGGTCCTTTTGAAAAATTCTGTTCTCGGAGTTGCCTCAACTTTCAATCCGTGGTTAATGGCGAAAACTTTTTCATCCCTGTTTTCAAGTTCCTTAATGGGTATAACTTCGCCGCTTTCGAGAGTAATCAAGGTGTCTCCCGTAAGGCATTTGCCGCTTCCTCTCGCGCCGCATACAAAAACAACGTGCGGATTCAGAGAATCCAGGAAAACCTCATTGTTCTCGAATTCCTTTTCCTGCACCCTGCCGAGGTGCAACGCGGCCTCAAAGCCGTACCTTTTCATCAGGCTCGCCTTGCGGCCGATGAAAACACTTTTTTTCGCCGGGTCAGAGAGAAAACTCAGCTTTTCGGCTGACTGGTCATACTGCCCGAGTTCATCATCCGCATCAGCGGCCTTCTGCAGTATTGTCCGCCTTATTTCATCTTTTCCGGGCACATTTTGCACAGCGACAGGCGCCTTAAGTTCCTCCGGCTCCTTGGAATCATAATCCGTGTCAAACGCAGCTTCGTCCCAGTCGTTGAAGCCGTCCTCTTCCCCTTCATCGCCCGATTCACCGCTTTCAGCGGCTTCAGGCTCTTCGGTTTCTTCCGCTTCTTCCATGGCCTTTTTCGCAATCTGTTTCTTGTTCCCTTGTTTCCTGGCGCGCTTCGGTTCCGGCGTTTCCTCTTCAGCAGCATCGTCATCCTCGTCCGCGGTTCCGCCTTCCTCATCATCCGCTTCGTCTTCAGCCGCTTTTCCCCTCTTAGCCCCTGCCGTTTTCCCTTCAATTTCCTCTTCAGCCTCTTCAACTGCTTTGCCTGTTTCATCCTCTTCCCTGCCGCTGGCTTTCACATCGCCGGGCTTTTCATTGTCTCCATCCTCATCGTCATCTTCTCCGTCTTCATCATCTTCATCGTCATACTCTTCGTCCGAGTCTTCATACGCCACATCAGCTTTGCCATCGCCATCTTCTTCCTCCTTCGCCCCTGCAAGTTCCTTCTCGTTCTTTTCAATAATCCGCCGCATGGATTCCGCCTTCTGCCTTTTCTGGCCGTGCAGCACCTCATCGAAAATGTCGGTTTCCTGCGGGTCCACCTCGGTAATCTCTACTCGCTCATCGCCCGCAACCGGCCGCGGCTTGCCCTCTTCCTGAGCAGCCTCTTCTTTTACTTTAGCCATGAAAAATCACATTTATTACGCAATTAGGGAATAAATAGCTTGCCTTTCGCTTTCAAAGTATTTTCCGCTACCCTAATAATTCTTTCAATTTCTTGGTCGTTACATTTATATTCTTTTGATGGCATATCTTTCCTGATTGCAATGGTTTCTAATGCCAAGGCTGCGAAATTGAAGAGGCTTTTGTCTGAAATTAAGGGCGCCAAGATGGACCCTTCTTTCATTGAGGCGGCAAGGGAATTCTACAAGTACCACACCGGCAAAGAGCTTGAGATTAAAGCAACCGCCTGAATTCCTCAAAATCAACGAACCTGATTTCTTCCAGCCCGTTCCTTTTATTGGCCTTTTTGTAGGTTTTTATTCAACCGCCGAGAATACTTGCGTGGTCTGAAAGACCCGCAGATGAATCGGCGGTACTACTTTTATACTGAAAATTTATACTGCTCTTGTCGCGCGCGGCTCCGCTGGCGCGGAGCCCTATAAAGGCGCGACAGGAGTCTGAAAACTATGGTAAATGTTTTGAGTAGCGTAAGCTGTAAAAATGAAAAGGACACGCGGAACAACTGGGTTACATTCATGTTCAAATGCAAAAGCGCTTACTACTGTTTTGAAAAACAATCTCACATTGATACCTGTGCCGCCGCATTCAAAGAGCATGAAAGGTTCGGTTTCGAGTTCCGCGAAATAGGTTTCGGCGGAAATCACGTTCACTTTCAGGTGAACGTACCCAAAAGGTACAGTCTCACAACTGCTGAAATAATGCTCAAATCAAAAAGCTCGCTGAGAATATTTGAGCAACACCCGGGCTTCAGAAAACGTTATCCGCGCGGTTCATTTTGGAGTGGATACGAACACCATCAATCAACAGGCTTGCAAGACATAGATGAATCAGCCGAATACATCCGCAACCAAACACAACACCACAACATCACTGTTGTGGATGATAGGCAAATGCACCTCGCCACCTTCAACGCAGAGTGAGTCGCCGATTGCGGTGCGACAACCCCCTCAAAGGGGTTGGCGGGGGCAATCGGCGCACGGGGGGTCATAGGGGGCCCAGCCCCCTATTCCACTGCTTCTTCTGAAGACATTGTTGCTTCATCATTTGTGCAGACCACCGGAAGCTTTTTCAGCGAGGAGATTGCAACAATCAGGAAATCCTTGAAAATCTTTTTTGCCGGCGCGTTGCCGTTGTACTGTTTCAAGTATTCGTTTGCGAGATATCCTGCAAGTTCTGTTGCAATCAGGTTGTGCTTGCCAATGACGAGGTCATAATTGTTCAGCAGCAGTGCCCTCAGGCTTTTAGTGCCAACCGCTTTTTTTGCGGGCGTCTCACGGAGTTCATCCCTCACAGGCTTGCAGCCATAA
Source organism: uncultured archaeon (assembly GCA_902386385.1). Classification (GTDB taxonomy): domain Archaea; phylum Iainarchaeota; class Iainarchaeia; order Iainarchaeales; family Iainarchaeaceae; genus CABMIU01. Next base: position 6,917 of record CABMIU010000012.1, on the reverse strand, counting down.
ACCACTATTTTTCTGCAGTTCACTATTTTGCTTGTCAATCCCTCTTCGATTGCCAGTAAGTCATAGATGTTTGTGTCAAACATCACGCGCAACTTGTCATTGCTCTCCTCTTGGCAAGAAAAACCAGGCATTATATAATTCGTCAATTGTCGTATTTTAAATGTTTTGTTTTTTCTTGGAATTTCAGGAGGTTGAAATCCAAAAAGTGATGTCCGGCTGCCTAATGTGGGGCATCAATTTTCGGGCGAATTCACAATTGGCTGCCGAACTGGGCAACCAATAAAGTTGCATTTGGATTTGCATTATTCTATGTGCACCCATGCGCGCTCGTGCAGGTAATAAAGCCCCATTTTCCCGAAGAAATCCACCGCGCCGAAGCCGACTGAAAGAGATGTGTTGTTGGTGAACATGAAAAGAACAGCGACCGTCATCAGCGATGCCAGAATCCTGAAGGTAAAACTTTTTGCAAGGCTTTTTAGCCTCGATTCCCCCATTCAAGACCGAAAGTAATATGTCGTTGGTTTTTAAAAAGTTTTTGGTAAAGACTGCCATAAATAATAAATTGGCAGAGAATTCATAACTTGTTTATCTTTTCCAAAAGAAGGCTGAATTTTGTGTAGCCTGCCGCTTTATTGAAGTGGCCCGCATTCGGGACAAAAATAAGCCTGACACCAAGCCGCTTTGCAGTTTCTTCGCCGTTTCCAATCCCGACATACGGGTCATTGTCTGAATGGAAGACAAAAAAATTGCATGCATTTTTCCGTATCTTTTCCCAATTGAAGCGTTTCAAGATGAAAGGCTGGTCGCTTACCCGGTTTTTTATTGGCATTATGCCGACTGGTGCAGAAACAATAAACACTGCCCTTACCGGTTGCCGGAGTTTTTCAAGAACACGGAGCAGGAAAGTGCCGCCCAGGCTATGCCCAATCAAAATCGTGTCTGGAGACAACTCAGCTTTGTATTGGTCCAGAACCCGGAACCAGCTTTCCAAAGACTGGTTTTGCGGGGTGGGGAACTGCGGGACAATCACTTTATGCCCCAATTCTTCAAGTTCTTTTTTTAGCCAAGGGAACCAGTTCTCTTCAGGGTATCCGCTTGTGCCATGGAAAATGAAAAAAGTCGGCATGACCTAAATACGCCGTGAAAAATTTTAAAAAGTTGTGCAAAACGAAATTTGGCCTTTGCCCATCATTTGTGACTGCCGGGGTTTTGCACAAATCCGCGCAGGTATTTTTCCCTTTCCGCCTGCGGGAATTTTTCTATTGCATACCTCAGCATTGTGCGCGGCATTTTCGCGCAGTGCTTTTCGAGGAAATTTTCCTCTGCTTTCTTGTCCCTTTTACCTATTTCACGCAGCATCCAGCCAACTGCCTTGTGGATAAGGTCGTGCTTGTCCTGAAGGAGCATTTCCGCTATCCTGAAGGAGTCCGAAAATGATTTTTCCCTTATGAACGCGAACGTCGAAAGCACTGCAATTCTGCGCTCCCAGAGATTTTCTGATTTTGCGAACCTGTAAAGGATTTCCTTTTCCGTTTCATTTCCGCTTTCGCATGCTTCCCATAAATACCCTCCGGAAATTGCCGGCGCTGAAAGGTCAACAAGGTCCCAATTGTTGGCCAATTTGGCGTGCGAGATGTAAAAATCAAAAATTTCCTTCCGCATTTTTTCGTCGCCCTTCGCCTTGTTGAATTTGAGGACGAGAATCAGCAGGCCACAGAGCCTATCTTCATGCATTTTGGAATCGAGCAGCCGCTCCACCCCGGCAAAATCTATTTCCATGAAATGCTTCTTTGCGACCCTGCGCGTTTCCGGCACAACCACGCCGAGGAAAACATCGCCCTCGCCGTATTCTCCCTTGCCCGTCTTGAAGAAGCGCTGGAGCAACCTTGCCTTTTCCTGGTTTGCCGACTGGCGGAGCTCTTTTTTTATTGTATTGCAAACGCATATGCGAAGCGATTCTCTTTCTTTTTCGCCAGCGTTTTTCTTTCTCTTTTCAAGAGAAAGAAAAAGGCTTTTTTTCACTTGTTTTGCCGTGTCCATGCAAGGAGACGTGGCGAAATAATTAAATTGGGTATTTTTGCCTTGCCGAATAAAATTTGCCTTTTTCCGCATTGCCCGCTAATCATCCCGCTAAAATTTGCCTGGCCATGTCAGGGCGTGGTAAAAAATTAAAGTATGCCCCTTTCGGGGCAAAATCAGTAAATCAGGTGCTCTCAGGATTTGCAGCATTAGTAGCTATTTCTGTCTCTTCCGCTGCCGCCTTTGTGTTTCCTGTAGCATTCCCTGCAGTAAACCGGCCTGCCTTCCATTGGTTTGAAGGGCACTTCAGTTTCCTGTCCGCAGTCCGAGCAAGTTGCCTTGAACATTTCTCTCGGTCCGCCGAAGCTATTAAACGCCATTGGTTCTCTCTCCTTTTTCCTATATTCCCTGCAAAAATCCTGGTTACTGGATGCAATCAGTCTTTACGGGGAATAACACCATTTTCAATGGTAAGGTTATTAAAGCGGTTGCAGAAGCGGGTTTTGGCAAAAGCACTCCGCCGCAAGGCTGGCAAAGCCCAAAAAACCAATATAAACACTTTGCCCCTGCCCATTGCCATGCAAGGCGAAAAAGCCCAGTCCGTTGTGCAAGTAATGGCAGCGGTCTGCATTTTGTTCCTAATATTCTCAGTCGCGGCTTACTTCCTTTTTCTCAAGGATTCCGCATTCACTTCTTCCTCCTGCCATGGCGTGCAGGGCAAAATAATGATTGAGGGCGACCTCACTTACAGGGAAATCGTCCAAAAAGCCCTTGCCGAAACCGAGAAAAAGGACTGCAAGTATTCGGAATTCATTTTCTCGAACGTGAAGAAAATCAGTGCGTCGCGCCTCTTCATTTTCCGCGCTGGAGAATACCGCGAGGAAAAAGGCACAATCCACGTCGACCCTACTGTCGACAACCCGGCCTACGCAGCGGGAGTAATCATGCACGAAGCCTGCCATTCCTACCAGGATAAACTAGGCGCCCCATATTCAGAAACGGATTGCGCCACCACGCAGTACAATTTCCTCCTGAAAACCAGCTCCGGCGAGGAAGCAGGCAGAGTTAAGCGCGTAGGCGATTACTTCCCGCAGTACCAGCTTGGCGGAAAGGACGTTTTCGAGGAATGGCTAGCAGGCGCACCATAAATCCCCAAACAGCCCTTTTTATAATTTACCCTGCGGAAAAATCTATTTGAACAAACAAATTTTCGGGCTCTTAGCTCAGTGGTAGAGCGCCTCGTTCGCAACGAGGAGGCCGCGGGTTCAATCCCCGCAGAGTCCAAACACCTTTTTTCTTTTCTAGATGAGAAAAGAAAAAAGCTGTACCAAAAAAGAAAAGAGCCGCTCACGCTAAAATAAAAAACCGTGCCAAAAAAAGAGAACCGCTTCGCAGACACGCGGCAAAAAGAAAAAGAGCTGCTAACGCTGAAATAGAGTAGCTCCGCTGAACTGCTTCAATTTGTTTTTATCTCGCACTTCAGATTATATTTTCAATAACGGCTTTTCCGCGCATGAAAATGAAAACTGAAATCATGCCTGAGCCGAGGCCAGCGATGTAAAGCATTGTCCCGCCCCAGTTGTTGCCCGAAAGCTGGGTCATCACTCCCTGCACAAGCGAGGAAATGCACAGCCCCGCAAGAAGCACGACAAGTGAATAAATGGTGAGCATTGTGAGATATTTTTTCTTCATCGAATTGATTTGCATTTTTTCGCCCTTTTCCTGCTTACCCCTGTCTCTCCAATGCCTCTCGCAGTGCCTGCTCCGCCTTTTTCTCGTCCTTTTTCGCGCCGATTGAGAGCTTCAGGCTCACCGCTGTGCGGTTGAACGCGCGGGCGAGGGCCCCAAGCTCGTCATTCGATTCCCTGAGGGACTCATCTATTTTGGCGTCAAGGTTTCCTTTGCTGAGTTCCTCCGCCGCATCTGTCAGTTTCTTTATCGGCTCGGATATCGACATTGTTATGAAGTAGCCGGCTGCAACGCCAAACAGGATGAAAAGAGCTATCAGCCACATTATTTTCTGCACTGCCTCGGCTGTGAGCCTGCTGATGTCCGAACTTATTGCATCGTCTTCCGCATTCACGAGCCTTTCGACCTCTCCTGCTTTTGCGATAAGCTGGCCCTGCAGGCCTTCATTGAATTTTACCCCTATTTCCGAGTCAATTTCGGCCAATGCATTGAATTTTTCGCTGTGAGTTTTCAGGCTGGCTTCCATTTTTTCCTTTTCCCCTCTGCTCAACGCCGATGATTCAATGCCTGCACCGAGCGAAGCAATCATTTCCACTGCCTGCTTTGCCTGCTCCGGTTCCTTCCGCGACAGGTATTGCTCTTCAATGAGCCTGAGCCCGATTATTTTTCCCTGCAATGCATTGCCTGCCTCGCTGCCGCCCAACGCAAGGTCTATGCTGTCAAGCTCGCCAGACATTTCACCGGCAAGCCCATACCCCTTGAAGCCCCTTTGCCTTATTTTCTGCACGAGTTCCTGGAATTTCAGCCGGTATTCCGAAAGCGTTGACTCTATCCTTGCAGCCCTTGAAACGCCCTCCTGGCTCCCTTTGCCGGATTCGAAGGACTTTACATTTTTCACGTGGATTGCGGTTGAATCATACAACTCCTCGAACAGCCTCGCGGAGCTGCTCTGGCCGCTGGAATAGAACGCCCCGCTTATCGTATCCCTCAGCAGGAAGTCCTTTTCCTGGCGCCTCATGTTCATTAAGCCGTCGTAAACCCCGTGTGACTCATCAATGACGGGGATTTCGCTGCCGACTATTGACTGCATTGTCGCGACCGAGATTGCGCTAATAAGCATTGTAAGCAGCAGCAGCACGCCAAGGCTCAGGGAAAGCCTCCTGCCGATTGACAAGTCGCTCAGGCCGGGCAGCAGTGCTTTCGGCTTTGCCCTGTTAGCTTCAGCCATAACCATGCACCCTTGCCTTCCGGCTTTGCCGGCCTCAATCTTTCTTCTTCCCTTCGCCGATTATTTCCCTGACATTGGCCCTGAATGCCTCTGCATCCCTCTGGTCTATTATGCCCTTCTTCTGCAGGTTGTCGATGTAAGCAAGCATTGTTTCAGCCTTCAGGCCTGCGGCCTTCAGCTCGGCAAAAGCGCTGGTTCCCACAGGGCCAAGATAAGTCTTGAATTCCGATTCGAGCTTCTCTTCCGCCGAAGCCGCGACTTTCCTTGTGACGCCTGTCATTATGCCCTCATAGCCTGCCATAGAGCCGCCTATTGAAATGCCGTTGCCGGTTATCTGGTACTTTGCAAGGCCCTTGCTGTGGTCGCTTCCCCTTATCTTTATTATGTTCAGGATGAGCTGCAGTTCGCCGTTTATCTCGACATACCTGAGTGAAATGATGTTGTCCACAAGCGTTGACACCAGGGCTGTTTCCGGCGAACTCGCGGAAAGCATATTAGTGGTCGCCCAGGTGAAGAAAGTGGTTATGTTGCTTTTCTTCAGGGAATTGTTCAGGGATTTAGTGAAAGCGGTGAGCGAGTCATCCGAGAATGAGTGCAGTATTGACGAGACCGAGTCAACCACGCAGCGCTTGATTTTCTTTTTCTCCGCCACCGCCATTATGTCGGCGAGGTGCTCGTCGAGCATCTTCTCATTGGGGTAGGCACACCTGAAAGTCAGCAGGCCCTTTTTCTCGAACCCGTCGAAATCCCACCCCATTGCGCCTGCATTCCGTATTACCTGGCCTTTGCTTTCCTCGAAGCTTATGTACAGGCAGTTCTCTCCCCTGTTGAGGCCGTCGGACATGAACTGCATGCTCGTGAGGCTCTTTCCCGTCCCCGCAGAGCCGGTGATGAGTGTTGAAGAGCCCCTGAATATGCCGCCGAGGAGCATCTTGTCAAGCACGAGGTTGCCTGTCGAAACCCTTTCGTTCGCGGCGCCGTAATCCAGGGAATAAATGAGCTTGGGGAACACGACTATGCCGTCGCTGGTTATCCTGAAGAAAAGCTCGTCAGACCTGTGGCTCTTTCCCCTGACCTTTATGATTTTCATTGCCCGCTGGGTCTCGCCCTTCACGGTTTTCCTGTAAATCCTGACAATGGAATCCGAGATGAATTCTTCCACATCATACATCGAGAGCTTGCCCTTGTCAGTCACCTCACTTGTGAGTATTGTAGTGCAGCCCTGCTTTGAAAGGCTCTGCCCCAGCTCGAAAATGAATTTCCGTATCTTCGTTTTCTCGTCGAGGTTGTATGCGAGGGCGGTTATCGAATCAATGCAGATGCGCTTTGCGCCTTTCTTCTCGACCTGTTCCCTGATGAAGTCCAGTATCTCGTAATCAGAGCTTTTCTCGCCGTAATAATCGCGCAGGTCAATGAGCTTGAGCTTGTCCTTCTCTATTGCGGACTTGTCGAAAAAAGTCATGCCCTCGAGGTTCTTGAGCATGTTCGGGATGGATTCCGTGAGTGTAAGGTAAATGCAGTTCTCGCCGTTCCTGACTCCCTCGAAAAGCCACTGGAAGGAGAAAATGGTTTTTCCGCTTCCGGAAGAACCTGAAAGCAGTATCACCGAGCCTTTGGGGAAGCCGCCGTCAAGGAGCCTGTCAAGCTCGACTATGCCGCTGGATGCGCTCCTGCCGAACTCGGAGCGGCCCATATCGACGATTATTTCCTGGCCTGTCTTGTTTTTCAGGGAATCTTTTTGGCTTTCAGTTCCGATTTCCATTATTGCCACCGCTATACTGGATTGCTTAGCTGTCCGAACTGATGTCAGACTAATATTTGATTATTGTTGTATTTATTACTACCTTCAGCATCGGCTTCGTTGAAAATATCACCCTATCCTGAGGTTGTCTGCTATCATGCGTAGCAGTACCTCTTTGCGTTGTTGTGTTGTTTGGTGGGAGTAGAGGAATCCGCCATAAAGCCGTTTCAGTCTGCTGAT
>CABMIU010000011.1 GCA_902386385.1 uncultured archaeon | reverse complement strand
CGCAGAAATTATCCGCAAGTACATTGAAAAGCAAGGCAAAAAATATGATAAAAGTCAAATGCACATAACCGAGTTCATGCGCTGAGAGTCGGAGATGCCCCGCGGTCTTGCCGCGGGGTTATTCACTCCCTCAACTATGCCCCGTTTTTTTGTCGGCTGCCGATTCGCGCTTACACAATTATTTTTCCGGTCTCGACACCCGCTTCCTGCAGCATTTTCAGGGCCTTTTCCCCGAGCGGGTAATCCAGGTTAAAAACGACCTTTTTCAGGCCGGCATTGATTATCATCTTGCTGCAGGTGAGGCACGGGCTGTAAGTCGTGTATATAGTGCCGCCATTGATTGCGATGCCGTGATAAGCCGCCTGCACAATCGCATTCTCCTCGGCGTGCGAGCAGAGGCACTCATCGAGCTGCGTCCCGCCCTTTGCGAATGAATTGCAGCGCGGGCATCCCCCTTCGTTGCAGTTCTTCACGCCTCGGGGCGTTCCATTGTACCCTGTTGAAACAATCCTCTTGTCCCTAACGATGACCGCCGCCACTTTCCTTTTCACGCAGTTGCTCCTCATCGCGACTTCCTTTGCAATGTTCATGAAATACTCGTCCCACGAAGGCCGCCTTAGGTCGACAGGCGTCTGCAGGAGCAGCGAATCAATCTTCTCAAATAGCTCTGCGAGGGTGCCATTGTTCTCAATCGCGTGCTCCGCCATTTTCGCACAGGCATCAAGCTGCTGGCCGCTCGCATTCGATGAAGCGCTTTCCCTCGCCTCGAATGCCCTGAAATCCTCCAGTGTTTTCGGGTCGCCTTCGCGCTTCCTCCTCAGTATCCTCTCGAACCTAGATTTTTCCGTTGCCTCAATGCTCCACAGGTGGAAATTCTGGTCCCTCTGCAATTCCCTTATCTCCTCCGGGTTCCTGAGCGAATCGACAATGTAGTTCCTGTCCCTTTGCATGCCCTCTGCAACGAGCTTTGCGAGGAAGCTGTTTCCCGATTTTTCCCTGAGCTCATTGCCTTTCCTTATCATGTTCTCGCGGGTAGGAGGAACCCCGTCCTTTTCAAGTATTTTGCGCAACTCATCGGAAAGGGAGCGGTACTCGAAGCTCTTGCTCCTGAGGTAGTCGCACACCGCGGTCTTGCCCGCGCAATATTTTCCCGTAAGGCCGATAGCAATCATTTTTTCGCCACGAATCTGCTTTCCTGGTTGAAAAAGTCGCCCACGCCGGGAGTTGAACCCGGGTCAGAGCCTCGACAGGGCCCTATACTAACCGTTGTACTACGTGGGCAAATCCAGAGATGTCCGACTAATTCTGGTCAGCAAACCTTTAAATTGCTTGTCGGGCTGCAGTCAACCCGCCAATTGACGGCATCTTGCCGCCCGGTTTTTTCTTTTTTCCCGGACAGAATCATTTTTTCCTTATTTTTGCGATGAAGAATGCTTCCGAGTCGTTGTCCTGCGGCGGAGAGGTCCGCCGCCAGACCTGGACGTCGTACCCTCTGCGAGGGTACATAACGCAGCAATTTATTTTTTCCTTATTTTTGCGATGAAGAATGCTTCCGAGTCGTTGTCCTGCGGAAGCACCCTCGCGCAGAGCCTGAGGCTTTCATCGAATTTCCCGCCGTTGTATTCCGTGAGCCCTTCCCTGAACCTGAACCCTCCGACCCTGATGCCCAAAACCTCCGCCCCGCCTTTTGCAGAATGTGCTGTGCTTTCAAGCAGGTGCTGCACGACTTCCTCATCCTCTTCCGGCGAGAGTGAGCAAGTGCTGTAAACCATTGTGCCGCCGTTTTTCAGCAGGCCAAAGCACTTCAAAATCAGTTTTTTCTGCAGTTCCGCCTTGCCCATTACGAGCCCCTGGCTCCAGTTGCGGAGCGCATCAAAGTCCTTCCTCACAAGCCCCTCGGAGCTGCACGGCGCGTCAAGCAGGATTTTGTCAAATAGGTTTTTCTTCCAGGCATCAATCAAATCCATCCTCTTTGCAATCGCATTTTTCGTGCCGAACTTCCTGATGTTGAAGCAGAGGCTCCCGAACCTCTTGACATTCTTGTCAACCGCAACGATTTTCCCGCCCCCCTGCATGAGGCAGGAGAGCTGCAATGTCTTGTTCCCTGGCGCGGCGCAGGCATCGAGCACGAGGTCTTCAGGCAAAGGATTCAGGATTAATGCTGGAATCATTGAGGCTTTCTCCTGCAGATTGAAAAACCCTTTCCTGAATTCTTCGGATTGCCCCGGCCTGTCAGTGCCTTCAAGCGCAAAAGCATTTTCATGAAACAGACCCTTCAGGTTCCAGCCCTTTGCTTCGAGGGCGCCAACAAGGTTTTTCGGGCTCGTTTTGAGCGAGTTCACCCATATGCTTTTCGGGATTTTGCGGCAGCAGGATTCAAAGAATTCCCCGGACTCCTGTCCAAGAATTCGCGAATATTTTTCGATGAACTCTTCAGGAATGAATGTCTTGCCCATTGCACCGCCCCTGCCTTGCCAATCCAACTTGCCTCACCTGATTTCAAGGTTCCTGCCAATCACAATTTTATTCCCGAAGAAGAACACATGCAGCTTCAGCTTGCCATCCAGCATAGATTCTATTTCCCGCTTCATTTCCAGTTGCCCCCTCTCGTCAAACTTCCCCCTCAGGACCGCCTTCCCCGCCCTGAGCCGCTGCAGCGCATGAACAATCCATGCCTTTTCTTTTTCGCCTGCATTTCCGCCCTGCGCCCCCGTGCTCTCAAGCTCCGCGAGGACTTTGAACGAATTCCTGAAAAACCCGGACTTTGCCTTCTGGGTCGACCCAAAGAAAGTCTCATTAAACGAAAAAACCTTTTCGCGTGCCTTTCCCAAAGTTTCATGCGCCTGTTTCTGCATCTTCATGTGCACAATTCCTTCGTCAAGCTCGAACAGGTAGCGCAGCATCTGCGGCTTGGTTCCAATCGCTTCGCCAACAGAATCCGCCTGCAGCGAATGCCTTTTCCCTCCCATGTCTTCAATGTTCACGAAGGAACATTCCGCCTTTTTCAAATCCCCGAAATAAAGCGAAATGCAGTTCGGCTCATGCCCGAGGGAAATGAATTCCTTTTCACAGCCCTGCGGAAGCTCATCCAGCCCAAGCGCAGCTGAAACTTCGATGCAGAAATTCTCCACCCCCGCTTTTTTGATGAGTTCAATAAGTTCCGATGTGTTTGGCCTCGTCTCAGCCAGCCCCTTAACCCTTCTCCCTTCCGCCCTGCGCGAAGGGTCGGCAAAGGCGATTTCCACGCCCAGCTTCTTCAAATCGATTTCCGTGCAGTCCGCACAGATGAATTCAATGTTCCTCGCCCCGTATTCTGCTGCGTTCTTTTTCGCGCATTCAATTGCATCATGGTCAATGTCGATTGCATAAACCTTCCCGCAATTTCCCGCCAGTGCGATGGCATCCATCCCTATTCCGCAGCACAGGTCGACTGCAACCCCTGCCTTCAGCCTCGATGCCCTGTAACGTGCAACCGCTTCAGGCGTTGCCTGCTCCGCAGCTTCGCGTGAACAGGATGTCATTCCCTTCCAGCGTGAAAATTTTTCCCTGCCAGGCGAATTGGGCATTGGCAAGGCATTTCTGGGTTTTGGCTGTTCCATATGGGTGTACTACGGGCAGATGTTTTAATTTGGAGCGGTTTTCCTTTTCGCGAGCATTTCCTTCAGCATCCTCTTCACTGCCCTCGCCCCCTTGAAGAACGGCACCGAGGCAAAGAACACGAAGAGCAGTGCGGCAGTCGCCTCCCTGCTGTATACTATCGGCACCCCGAAGCGCGGCAACTCCTCATACAATATGACCGTAATCCACGCAAAGCAAACAACCACGAAGAAGTTGAGTATCGCGTCCTTTGCCTGCTTTTTCACGTATGATTCCTCTTTTTCCTCTGCCTTTTTTGGTTTCGCCATCTGCATTGACGGAATCAGCCCGAAAACCTTCTGGTGCAGCTGCCTCGCATTGTACAGCGGCTGGAAAATCAGGAGAGTTATTATGATGAGCAGGAACGCCAGTGGCCCGAGCAGCTTTGCCTCTGCCCCTTTTAGCACCACTATCGTTACAGTCGCAATTATGACCACGAATTCCCCGAGCGGAGCAAGGAGTATTGACATCAGGGTGGCGTCTTCACCCGCAACTCCGAACCAAGGCCCGAAAATCCTCACTGCGATGGAGTGTGCCGTAATGGCGACCACCCCGAGGCTCCCTGCGAAAAGCATCAAGCCGAGGAGTTCTGACAACCCCGGTATTACCACGGCTTTTGCGGCATAATCATAAAACAGCGCGGTTCCGAATCCAACGAAGAAAAACACGAGGAAGAAATCCCGCAGGAATCCGACGTCTTTTTTTACCCTTTCCCCTGATTCGGTTTCACTCAGGGCGAACCCCGCAAAATATGCGCCGATTGCCGTTGAAAGGCCCAGGATGCTTGCGAGCGTCGCAACAATCAGCCCCACGCCGATTGCATACAGGGTCATTTCCGTGTGCCCGAAATCGTTCTTTTTGAGCCAGTTCTCCACGAGCTTCGATAGGTGGAAAACCGCGTAGAATGCGCTCACCGCGAACACGACCGAGGCAATGGCAAGCCCCGTCACAGAGCCGGATTCCTTTGAAAGGCTGGTGACGAAAACCAGCAGCAGTATTCCCAAAAAATCCTGTAGTATGAGGATTGACAGCGCGGTTTTTGCAGCGATGTTCTGCATAAGGCCCTTGTTGATTATGAACTTGCCGATTATCGCCGTGCTAGTGGAGAACATCATTATCCCGACAATCACGGCGAACAGCAGCGAGTGCCCGAGCAGCAGCATTATCGCCACTCCCGCGCCGGTTGTTATCGCCATGTCGATTGCTGCGAGCCCGAAAATAGTTTTTCCCGCGGAAAGGAACTCCTTCAGCGATAGCTCTATGCCGAGGTAAAACAAAAGTACAAACAAGCCAAGTTCCGCAAAGCCAGTCACAAGAGGGTCAGTAGGGTTAAGGAAATTCATGGCGAACGGCCCGAGCAAAAATCCCGCGAGTATGAACCCTATGACCTCGTTCTGCCCAAGTTTCCTTATGAATATGCTGAACACTGTCGCGATTATGATAACGATGCCAATGGTCGTTAGGGGCAGTGTTTCCGTAACCATGTGCTAAAATAAAGTGTTTTTGGAATAAAAATGTGCTTGTCGTCCCAATGGGCGGATTTACTGCTGCTGCCTAAAATCCCGGCCGGCGAATGTCAGTGTTTTTGTGTTTTTGCCATAGCTTTGCCCGCCATCAGAATCTTCTTCGCCCGCGAAAATTTTTTTATATCCCGCTCGGCACGCATCGCGGCCTTCCTCGTCCTCTTCTTTTCAAAATAAACGAGCTTCACTGGCCTGTGCGAGCGGGTGTATCTTCCCCCGAAGCCCATGTTGTGGCGCTCCACGCGCTTGCCGAGGTCCGAGGTGTAGCCGCAGTAATAGCTCCCGTCCCTGCACTCGAGGAGGTAAACGAAGAAAGGCATGATTCACTCAATCATGACGTGGATAAAAATAGAGGGACTGGCGGTCATTTCCTGTAAATGTTGTCGTGGTGGTCAAAGTCCACAAAGAGCACAAATTTTTTTTCCTTGTCGTATTGGAAAGTCAGGGCAAAGTGGCTGTCAATATGCACGCGTTTATACCCTTTCAGGTCATGCCGTAAATTCTTGTAGTGCTCAATTGCAAACTCATCCGAATTTACAATCTGCTTGATTTTCTTGTTTATAATGAGAACTTTCTTTGGGTCTCGCTTGGCCAGATTTTGAATTATTCCCCTTAACTTTGGGGCCAAGTCATATTCAAAAGCCATTTTGCATCACAGGCCGCATAAAGCATCAAGTTCTTTGTCAGTCATCCGACGATTCGGGTGCTTGTGGAAATAGTCTTCCGTAATACAAAGAATCTTTTTTACATACTCGTCGCTTGCTTCCTTTTCCACAAATTCCTCCCCGTGGAGTTCCGTGAACTTGTCCAGCGCCTGCGACTTGTCCCTGAGGCCGTACTTTTCCTTCACCACGCCAAGCACCCTGCTGGCGTAGTCACTCACTTTCAAATTCATCGTCACCATTTTACCCACCTAACATCACCTAACTTAAAATTAGGTGAAATAATTTATATCTTTTCCGGTTGCCGGAAAAAAACACCCCTTAAATTATTCGTCAATCGACGTATTAATAAATTGTATGTTTTTGAGTGCATTGGCAAGCTTTCCAGAATTTGATGGCTGATTATGTCAATCCCCCTTCACGGACTTGCACCGGGGATCTTCCGGTAACCGCACGAAACTCAATGCGATTATTCGCTTTCCACAATGGAATTGACGCTGATGGCAAGTGAAGAGTTTCTCTTTCTTTTCCATCAACGCTTTTCTTTCTCTCGAAAAGAGAAAGAAAAGGGTTGTTCTACAGCCGGACGCATTAGCTGCTATGCTAAAGGGGGGTCTGGCCAAAACATTGGCATCTGGATTATTGTTAATGTTTCCTTTTGCCGATGTCTTGAGAAATGTATGCAATAATTGGGCGCTTGATTGTTTTTAAAGGTTCGCTCTCACGCAAAAAGCATTTGTGATAAATTGCCGGCCCTCAGGCCTTTCCTGCTGGTTTCTTTGCCGGCCCCGGCCTTGGAGTTCCAATACCTTTGGCTTGCCCGATTTTTCCCTGTGTTATTTTCTCGTACAGCGCGGGGTATATGAGCGATGCCCACGCCCCGCCAAGGAAGTATGCCTCGGGCTCCATTCCGAGCATTATGCCCGAAAGCACTGTTGCTCCGAGCACAGCAAAGCCTACCGCTTCCTTAACCCACAAAGCATTTCCTGAGATTTTTTGCGAGTCCATTCCCAGGAGCTTGAATGCCACGCCTCCTGCGAAGAATCCCAGCAGCCCGCTTCCCAGTGCGAGTGGCCTGAACATGAATGAAATGACCATCGCAAGGCAGATTACCGCCATGATTTCAATTTCTTCAAGGAGCCTTTTCCCGCTGAAGCTTATTTTCTCGAAATCCTTCTCAAAGTGGTGCAACGCCCTTCCGATTACAAATCCGAAAGCAGCGCCTACGATTACATCGCCGATGAAATGCATGCCCAAATAAACCCTTGAGACCATCACGAACAGCACGGCAATCATGCCTATTGCTTTTGCACCGCCCCTGAACTTGTCCCAGTAATAGCCGAATATGCCTGCAATTGTCGCCGCATGCCCCGAAGGCATCGAGAAAACATCAGATTCGGATGAAATCACCCTGAACTCGAGAAGCGATGGCCTTGGTCTGCCTATGAAAATCTTGAGGAAACCCACAAGCGCCGAGGTTATGAGCAGCACTGTTGCAATTGCCATTGCCCTTTTCTCTTCGCCCTTCCAGTAGAAGAATGCCGCGAGCAGGAACCACAATGCGGGGTTCCCGAGCAGGGTTACTCCTGTGAAAAAATAGTCGAGAGGCTGGCTGGCGAAAGACTGTATGAAGTGGCCTGCAGCCGCCTCAAAAGGCAAGGTTCCCTGGAAAAGTGTCTGTATCATCCCTTTAAGGCCTCACGTTTTTTGCCGCATTGTCCTCTTCATTCCCGGAATCTCGATTTCAGAATAATCTACCTGCAGGCCGCATGCTTTCATCGCCTTTCTCATCGCATAAACCTTGCAGAACCCGGCTATTTCCTTCTGCTCGTTCTTCTGCAGTTCCGGAATTTCAGTGATTTCCTTTATCGCCGCACCGACCTTCCGCGAAGCGACTTCCTCCAATGCCTTTGCCACATCCTTTTTGCCGAGGCCGAGCTCCGCGATTGCAGCGTCAACTTTCTCAAGCTTGACAATTTTCCTCAGGTTCGCCTCGACCTTGGAGTCAACGCTCGTGTTCAGGCCGGCGAGGAACTCCATCACCGTGCGGGGGTCGGTTGCCGGCTCTATTTTCAGCTTCCTTATTGCGACCCAGTCATCATAATTCGAAACAAACTGAATGTACTTCTCATCCGCCACAAAACCACCATTTTCATTGTAATGCACAAGCATCCGCGCTGCGGTTCTCTTTCTTTTTCGCCAGCCTTTTTATTTCTCTTTCCAAGAGAAAGAAAAAGGCTGTTTCAAAACATAAAATGGCTTGGTTAATAAAGCCTTTTCGGTCAGGGCGTTTTCGCCTGCCGGTCTTGCCTTGCAGTTTCCGGTTTTTTTTTCCAATGCTCCCCTTTAAATTGATTTCCTGTCCCGATATGCACCAATCAAATAAGGGGGTTTGGTTTCTTTGGACAGTGGACTTCTGCTTTTCCTTTTCGCCTCGGCAATGGTCGTTGTCGCATTTTTTGTCGGCCTCGCAATGGCCCTGATGTATGTGCTTATAGGGAAGCGGTTCGGCGGCATGATTGACTACTCGGTGAAGAAGGGCGATGACCTCAGCCGCTCACTCGACCAGGTAAACCGGGCGAGGACGGCCGATTCCAAGGAGCTGAAGGAACGCATCTCTTCTCTGGAGGAAAAGGTCGAGCTGCTCGCAAGGCCCGGTTCGAGGGAAAAGGAAGTCGCGCTCGAAAAGGTTTTTGCGAAGAAGAAATGAACGCCGGATTTCCTTTATTTTTCAGCCATTTTTTCCGGAGCATAAATTTTATATTGTCCGGAGGCCTTTGTCTTCCAGCAACTTTGTGCTTGGAGGTATCTGATGGCGAGCAATACGGCAAAATGGATTGCGCACAGCCGCAGGGCGGGAAGGGTAAGAATGCACCACGAGAGTGCGAGGGCAAAACAAAGGCTAATTGAAAGGGAGTATGAAAGGCTATTGCTTGAAGCAACGCGCCAGCAAGGACCTGCAACGCAAAAGAAAAAAGGCGGGGCAAAGGCATTGGCTTTTAATTACAAGCCTGGCCACGTCAGCTTTCCGCCCATAAAGGTAAGGTCGGAAAATCCAAAGGGAAGAGTGAGGATCACGGCATGGCCGGAAAAGCTTGCTGTGCCATGGGCCACCAAAAGCGGCACAAAGACACACCGGACAAGGACAAGCTTTTTTGCAAAGCCAATTGGCGGACTAAGGCGTCCAAGGGTTTGATATGGGTTTTATGCTGAATTGCATAACGCCTTGGCCAGGGCTTTCATGTTTCAGCAGGTATAACCTCTTTTTCAAGGTAAGCAGAGAAATGGCAGCTGAATTGCCTTCCGCCCAGCGGCCGCAATCCATGGCTTTTTGAACAAATTTTTGCAGCGGCTTGAGCAGATAATGCAAGGCTATAACTGTCCAGCGCCTTTTGGAATCATGATGCGATTGATGTTGTCCTGAAGGTTTTTGCGTGGGTTCGCTGTGAAACGCCGTTGCCAAAGCCTGCGTTGAAGTCACCGGAGAAACATAATTGGTTTGTGTCATTGGTGGCGAGGTTGCTCACAAGCCTTCCAGCGGCTGTCGCGTTTGCGCTGGTGTATTGCCTGCATGTTGTTGCTGTCACTGGATTAGTGGCAACAGTTACCGAGCAGTCATTTTCCCATCCCCCGAAGCCGCTGGTTCCACAATGGGTGCCTGTTCCCCTCCATACTTTCAGCACAAGGTTAGCGTCCGCCCCGCTGAATGCTGCCGTGAAGTTCCCATCAATGTTTACCGCAACATTCCCGTTATTCGTAACGAGGATTGGCGCGAGGCTCGAACCATCCTGGCACGCAGAGGTGCCATCGACATCAGCATATGGCAGGCACTTTGCGCCGTTCCCGTCAACATCCGAGCCATCAATAGAGCATTTGTTTTCTACGAAGTAGAATGCAGAGGTGCTGCACGAGCCACTATATGATACCAGGTGGCTCGCGTTTGACGGCACAACCCATGTCATTGTGGTGTCATTTGTAGCTGCTGCCAGAACAAATGCTGCAAGAAATAAAATCCCGAGAGCTGCAAGAATTTTTTTTGCAAAACGGAAAGGCACAGCCATTAAAAAACCAGTTAGTATTGCAGCCTAACTTCTTTTTATACCTTTCCCTCGCTTTTAGCTTTCCGGATTTTTTTTGGCTTTTTTGTTGGATTCATTTATTTTTCACAGGCTCTACCGCCACTGCCAGCCTGTACACCGGGCTTTCCATTGAGACAAAGCCGCTTTCGAAGTATGCTCCGGGCGATTTTTCCCCCCACTGGCCGCTAAGTTCAGCGGGCGGCCTCGTGACCCGCACGTCAAAAATCCGTTCCCCAAATTGTGCGTTTGCGTCTGCGGTTATTTCAAGCGTGATTTGCCTTGCCCAGCCCTTTTCAAATAGGGGGTAGTTTGGGCCAAGGAGAAACGCGGGCTCGTGGATTTTAACATCGACACCTTTTCCAGCTTGGACGACGCTTGCGGCCAGCCCTATTCCCTGATAGGACCGCACCCCGTACCCTGAGTGCATGAAAAACTTCACGTTCTTTTTCTCACCCTGCCTGATTGTCATTTCCTTGTGCGTTGGGAAAGAGCCATAGCCATAAGCCGCCCAGTGCGTGGTGTCAGGGTTCAGCCAGTAAGTTAGCCCGTTCCCGATGAAAGAAGGGTAGAATTCCGGCTGGAGGAAATATTTTTCCGAAAAGAATTCCTCATCCCTGAAATTCCCTGAGTGGTAAAGAGAAACAATTGCATTGAAGTCCCCCGGCGGCTGCGGGAGATTGGAAAAAACCGCCTGTGGGATTCCGTAAGATTCCCTCTGCTTCAGCAGTGGATTGCCTCCCTGCGGGCTTTCCGCTTTGTCGGAACCCGCTCCTGTTACCTGCGAATTGCCTTCAATTTTTTTTTCCTCGCCCTTGGGGATAAGGATGAGGGAAAGGAACAGGGCCAGGATAACAACTGCAATTGCGGCAGCAAAAATTTTTTTATGGCAATTGAAAGCATATGAGCAGTCATTAGGCTGTTTTTTATCCATTGAATCACCTATGGGGCCTTGCTTGTGCTCGTCACGTTCCTGTCTGTGCTGCTTATAGCCGCTGCGATGAAATCCGCCCATAGGAAAATGTTTAGGTCCTGCGTGCCGGCTGAATATGTTGCCTTTCCAAGGTTGGTCGCTGTTGTTGTTATGTTCAGGCAGTTCGTGTCCGTGTTGCCGGTGCATGTTCCTGCCCAGCCTGCGTATATTTTTGAAGCTTTGAGCTTCAGCGAGGCAGGCAGTGCCGCTGACAGGTTTATGTCAATGTTGAGGTCTGAATTTATCGAGCTCTGGTTGTCGTACACGAAAAAGTAAATGTTTGATGTCTGGCCCTCGGGGTCAACCTTGTTCTGGTCTGAAGGCCCCGTGAGGTCTGTCGGCTCAAAATAGCCCTTGTCGCAGCTCGTGCCCGCATCAATGCTGCCCTTGCCCTGCGTGCACCCTGTTGAAGGCAGGGAAAGCGAGAAGCTGTACTCGTTGGCCCCAGTGCCGATGGTCATTGTCCTGTCAGTGCCGGAGGAACAGTTCGCATCCGAGTTGTTGCCGTCCACACACACGCGCAGCTCATATGTTCCAGTAGTAAATGCCTTGAGGACCCATTTGTGGCTGCTGTTGGTGTCTCCCGAATTGAAAGGCTTGTTCACTGAGGGATTCGGGTTTCCGTTCGAGCTGGTTACACTCCTTATTGCGCCGGAAGATGAATTCGCGTCCGCCCATGTCGAGCAGCCCGCCCCTGAGCACCATTGCAGGTTTACCGTGGCATTGCCGCAATCAAAGTAAGTCCCATCGCAGGCCGTGGTTGCAGTAACCAAGAAGTCATTGCCTGTTGTAATGCTGCTGTTCGCATCTGCAGTTGGAATGTCCACGGTTGGCACGCTTGCCTGGGCATAAAGTGCCACAGCGACTGGCGCGGTCAGGAAACTCACGGCATTAGCATTCCCGAAGTTGAAGTCCGCCCTGGAGGTGGTAGCGCTTGCCGGTGTTATCCCGTAGAGGTCAATTTCCAAGACTAATTTGTCCTTATTGCCGATTTGTATGGTTTTTCCTGTAAGGGTCTGGGTTTTGTCTCTGCTTGAGGTTGAGAGCTCAGAGCCATTGGTTGTGGCTGTTGTTATCGGCCCCACCAAGTTGTCGTTGGCGTCATCCCACACCCAAAGCGACTCCCTGAGGTATAGGTCGTCAGTACTGCCGTTTTCGCTTGCAACAATCGAAGTCGTCCAATTTGCCGCGGAAATCGTCTGTGCCGCGAGCATGGGTGAAGTGAAGTTGGCTGCCCTGTAGTTGCCCGTGCTCGTGGTCCCAACAATGGTTGTTTTTCCTGTTGCTGTTGTCCCGTTGCTCGGGTGCATAGTGTACATACCCTCAGTCGAGGTTCCGATGAAGGTGTCCCCCGAAATTGCAGCATTCGGCGTCGGCTCCGAGGCAGCGTACTCCGCGGTGTTCCTGAGGTAGAAAATGGTCGTGTCAATCGGGTCAACAGCCACGTACCACTGCCTTGCCTCAGTGAATGTTCCGCCGGAATAATTTATCTCGGCCCTTCCGAGGGCATAGAGCCTCGGCCATTCCATTGGAACAGAATAAGCGTATTCAACAAAGGCTTTTCCCTCGGCAAATTTCCTGTCCCAAACCAATATTTTTGTGCCCCCGCTTTCCTCTACCTTTGCGTCAGTATTCAGGTCGAATTCCCTTGGCACATATTCCTTCACTTGTATCTTGCCAGTTGAGCTGCCCGGAATGAATGATTCAACGTCAATCCTCACTTTGATGCTGTTGTTCCTTGTCGGGTCTATTTTGCTTTCCGTTTGCCTCACAATGCCAAAATCGTAATCCTGCTTCACAAGGAAATTCGTGTCAAAGGAACCGTCAACCCCGCCTGCGAGCGCATTTACCTTCACTAAGTTGGTTCCCTCCGCTTTCGCAGGGAATTCCGCAGTATAAATGCCGCATTCCCCCCCGGGCATTATTGTGCCTTCGCCTGTAGACCGCAAGGTTTTTGCGGAGCCCGGCTCCTCGATGCTCATGTTGACGTCCGCGCCGCAAACAGGCTTTCCGGCGCCGTCAAGCACAACAGCTATCAATTCTACAACCTCGCCCGGCCTGTAAATGCTCTTCTTTGTGTTAAGCGAAACAAGGCCCCACTGGAATGGGAACGCCTGTTCGATTGTGTCTTCCCCGTCCTGCGTTTTCACCACTATCCTGTATGCACCGGGCCTCATTTTCCTTTTTGCCGCGCCGAGCGAAACAATGAACCCCTTTTCGCCCTGCCTGATTTGGCTGCGGTCAATCTCCTTGCTGCCGTCAGGGCCCTCTAAGAATACCGCGGCACCCCCTGCCGAAACCGATGTTTCATCTGCAGAAAGTATTTCGAATTCAGGGATTTCCGATGCGGAAAAATCTTCCTTCTGCTTCCCGAGCCTGAAATTTTTCCCAGCGAGGCTCTTTGCTGCAAAACCGAAAGCCTGTTCACTCCCGGAAAGCTCTAGCGAAACATCTGTGTTTTCACCCGGCTTCCCCGTTTTCACCCAGCCTGAATCGCATTTTGCCCCCCCCGAATCCCATTTCTCGCACACAAACAGGGTGTCGCTGCCGTAAGGGGCCCTTATGGTGATTTCGCCGGAAGAGAAATTTATTTTCGGCTTTACGGAAACTATCCTCTTCCACACGAACTTTTTTTTCGGCGCAGGAAAATCAAGCGGCACTTCCGCGTTCACTTCAAGGAGCTCTGCGTCCGAGTCAATGGCAATGCCGTCCAGTTCCGCGCCCTGCACCGAATCCGAGAAGAATGCGAGCCTTGCGTTGAAAACCCCTGCAGGCAGCATCACTTTTTCAGTGCCAGAGTCAACGAGGTTTCCGTCCGCATCAAATACCGAAAGAGCTGCAAATATATTGGATGGCTTTATTGAAAATCCCTGCCCTTTTTCCGGGTCCGGCCCGGCTTCATTTTCAGGGCTCCCATCAGCAGACGCCGCAGCGCCTGCATCTGTCGCATCCATGTCGTTGAGAACTGAAACGCTTATGCTTTCCGAGTAGCAGTTGAAGTCATTGCATGCCACGGCATTAAGGTCATACTCCCCGTTCGGAAGCATTTCCGTGTTTATGTCTCCGTTCACAGTGCCGCCATTGACCGTTGCATTGGTCTCTATGCCACCGAGGCTGAAAAGCATTTTCGTGATGTTGGCAAAATTTTGCAGTGAAACAATGATTACCTGCACTCCCCTGATAATCTGCTTTTCGAGCGGCGTGACAAATATTATTTCAGTCTCTCAGCGCGCTCGCCCGCCTGTCTCATTTTCACCCTTGGCATCGGAATCCTCCGCAGGCGCATTCAGACCCTGCTGCCCGCCTGCAT
>CABMIU010000010.1 GCA_902386385.1 uncultured archaeon | reverse complement strand
GGGCTTAGCGGGCAGAACGAAACAGTTGCATTGTGGGTGAATCATGGCACTCTTGCCCTCGCAAATGACATTATTCTTTTTCATAATGGCGGCTGGGACAGGAGGCTGTTTGGAACCTATTGGTTTTTTTATGATTCTGCTGCCGTGTCTAGAACTATACAATTTAGCCCTCCTTCCACCGTCAGTGATAGCCAATGGCACTTTGTTGCATATTCCATTTCAGGTAATACGATACGGGTGTATGTTGATGGTGTTCCTGTCGGGTCGCAATTCACTCTGGCTAATGCGATGAATTCCGACACTACTTTTTGGCGGTTTGGGCATAATCAAACTGGGGGCACCACTTATTATAACGGCCTCATGGATGAGCTAATCATTTTCAACCGCACCCTTAGCGATGCGGAAATCAAGGCGCTCTACGACGGGATTTGATTTTGCCTGATGCCCCCTGACAACAGTTGCGGGCTTGCAGGCTGGGAGGCCAAATCAAGGCAACACGGCAAATTCCGCCGCGGCATACAAATTTATTAATGTGGGCGCATAATTCTATTGGTAACGATGATACTGCTGGAGCTGATGGACAATATCTGGATTGTCCTGGGCCTGTGCCTGTTCATATGGATTTATGGCTGGGCGAAGGAAAGCCTCGGCTCGGCAAAGCTCGCAATACTCTTTGCGGTAATCGTGTTCTACCTGACCTTTTACTCTTACCCCTACCTTGTATGGATACTCGCGGGCTTCTTCATAATCCAGACCGCGGGAAAGGAGCTTATGACGCAGCTCAACCCGTTCGGGGGGGACCAGCTGCACTAATAAGTGCAATTGGGGATTAGCTATTGGAAAATGACCGGGTGATGGCATGGATACGTTTAATTTCCTTCTTTCAATGATTCTCACCCTGATGGCAATACAGTTCAGGCAGGACTGGATGGTGCTGGGCATCCTTGTGCTTAGCGTCCTCACCTCGAAGGACCTCGCAACGACGGTGATGTTCATAATAGGCACCGCGGTGCTTTACATTTTTGTCGGCTCGGGGGATGTGAACAGCGAGCTCTGGCTGCCGATAATATTCGGCCTCGTGATATTGTCAGTGATACTCGGAGGCAAGCAGGAAGCGCCGCAGCAGGACCCCATGGCGGGCCTCGGCGGGTTTGGCGGATTCGGCGGCGGAATGGAAGGGATGATGTAAAGCAGCCTTTTCCTTTCTCTTGAAAAGAGAAAGTAAAAGGTTGGCGAAAAGGAAAGAGAACGGCTGCGCAGGAGAAGGCATATGCTTTAGAGTACTATAAAATTAGACAGGCCAAATTTTTGCTTGCCTAAGCACATAATTCAGTTGTGGAGATTTCTTGGCGATTGAATGAAACTGATTATAGTTCTCTGCATTATTGTCCTGATGCTGTTCGGAATGCAGTACGGCCAGCCCATGCTTTTCTGGGCGGCATTAATGCTGCTGCTCGCTGACATCCTCGGAGGGTATGTTTCGGCCTTGTTCTCTTTCATATGGGATGTCCTGAACGGATTGTTCGACACCGGAAAGGAGGAATATGCCGAATTAGAGGCAACAAAGACAAAGTATGTTTCAGGCAAGAAGTTCATTGAGGATGGGCTTGGCCGCACAGGCAAGGCAGTGGGAAAGGGCGAAAAGGCAAAAGCGGACGGGAAAAGAATAAAGGAAGAAAGGCAGGATGGAGAGATAGTGCACACAGCGGCATCGGACTTCCTCACTGGGCTGGGAAAAATATTCAAAAAATGAATGCGATCCAAAGCAATTTATTTTTTAATTTTTATTCTTTTTCTGCAATTCGAGCAGCGTTGCCCTGTCGGTTTCGAGCACCTTCTGCATTAGCGATTGCAGCGCAATGGTATTGGCCTTTGCCTCCGAAACCGCCTCTTCAAGGGTCGAGAGGCGACGGTCGAGGGTGGTGAGGCATGCAATTGCCTCAGGAGGAAGAAGCCTCTGCGAAGAATCAATCTTGTCATGCAATGCGCTTATGCTCTCGTGCAATGCGCCGATGCGCTCCGAATGCTCATTGAGCATCTGGTGCGTTTCGGAATGGTGCGCGAGGTTCTCCTGTGAAGTGTCCTCTATATGGCCTTTTAGTTCGTCGATGCCTGAATCCTGCAAATCCCCTTCTTCTTCAGGCCCATCTCCGCCAAGCTCGCTTTCAGCACCGCCAGCATCATATGAATCCTCGCCAGTGCCCTCAGCACCGGCATGGCTGCCGGAATTGCCATTATCAACATCCCGGCCTTCCGCGGCATCGTCAGCGGCTTCCTCCGCTGCCTGCTGCTGCGAATCCGAAACCTTCTTCGCCTCGAGCAGTATCGAATCAATGTCGGAATCAGAAAGGTTGATGCCCCGCAGGGTATCCCTTATTGTGGCATCGTCAACGCCGGACTCAATCATCCTGCGCACAGTCTGGAGAATGACTTCATTCATGCGAAAGCCTTCTTTTTTGCCGGAATAGCTTTGCTTTTGGCCACAATTACTTTACGTTTCACGAATATTTAAATGCGTCGGGAAAAGGGGCCAAATCCGGGGGGCAGGGGCACAAAGCCGGTAAAGCGCCAATTTCCGGCCAAAGGAATTTATATATACTATTTCATCGCTTTACTATTGAAATGGAGCTGTTCAAGATATCCAACGGCCCGTGGGAAAGGCTCTTCACAGGCGCCTTCCAGGGCCACGAGGTGGAGCTTTACTCCAACCCCGACAGGATTCTCATGGTCCTGATTTATGAGAAGAAGCTGGACAAGACCGAAGGGGCGATAGCGGAGCTCTACAAGGTTTTCCACGCGCTCGGCGACGTGGAATCGTTCACGGAAACCCTTCCGCGCGAAGCCTTAATCCTTACAAAGCACGACGAGAATTCGACAATGAAGTTCCTTCTCCTGGGCAGCAAGCCGGCTTATGTGCGCTGGGTCGAGGAGGAGTTCATACGGGACATTGACTCGCTGGTCAAGAGGCTTGAGGCGGCGGCCGTGCTGATTAAGGACGTTTCAAAGGCATACGACCTCTCGCTCGAGGAAATATCGGAATCACCCGAAGAGGTCCGCAAGGCATTCTTCACGATGCCTATGCTGCCCCCGCTGCTCGCGACATCATACCACCCCGTGCCGGGGGCGGAGGCTGATGCCTCAGTCCAGAAGCAGCAGTCGATAAAAGGGGAGATAGTGCTCGGCATCACTAGGGATGGGCAGCGCGTTTCAGAATCGCTGTCGCTTTTCACTAAGGCCGTTGCAGGAGAAGGCGAAAAGCCCGACAGGGCAAGGCTGATAACTGTGCTGGCGGAAAGCGCCCTGCTCTCGAATACGCCCGTGATATTCTTCGACTTCTCGAAGCAATTCGCCGGCATCGGAGAAGCCAACAGGAACCTGCCCGACATACAGAAATACAAGGTGGAAATAGACCCGCTGGGTTTCCCATTCAAGCAATTCAAGGTGCGTGAAAGCATTCACATCGACCTGAACATGATTGGCATGGAGGCGCTTGCCGAGGAATTCGGCATAGGGGACAAGGATTTTCCCCACATAGTCAAGACCGTCCTTGACAAGGAAAAATCCCAGTCAATTGAACAGCTCATAGAGCGGGTTTCAAGGACCCCTCCGACGGAGGAATACAGCGAATTCGAGATATTGAAGGCGGCAAGGCTGCTGAAGCTCATTTCAGTGCGCTACCAGCTGCTCTTTGGCGGAGAGAATGACATCGAGGAAATGGCAAGGCAGGGCACGGCGAGCATTGCAAGGGCTGCAATACTGGATTTCGAGAACATTGACCCGAGGGGTGTCGCATTGCTGTGCAATTCCCTGCTAAAGGAAATGCTGGAATATTACAAGAACAAGGGGCCCACGGAGCTGATAAGGACTTTCCTTGTTTTCCCGTCGCCGCAGGCTTTCCAGCCAAAGGACAGGCAGAAAATAATATCCGCGGAAAACCAGGGCATACTGAACGAGCTGCCGAAATACGGGGTTTCATTCATCATAGGTGCGGAGCACATAACAGATGTCGATGCGGCAATCCGCGACCAGAGCGACGCAATCCTGAACATAGTGAGCGGCAACGACATAAGCGTGCAGCTAAAGAACAGGAAAGCATACCGCGCGCTTGTCAGGCCGACGCTCAGCAGGCCGTACTAGGCGGAACAGAAAAACAGCAAAACGTGACCTTGCGTGATATAATTGCCAAAAATGCGTTCTGGGAAGACAACTTTTCAGAAAGCTGCGACAGTCCCTTTGCGGGTACTTGGAGAAGACCGCTTTTTAGGTAAATATTTTCCCCCGAGGAAAGAAAAATGTCACAATACCATGGTATGGCTTACCAACTTTACTTTTTCTCACCGCTATAATTGGCATTTGAAATTTTTGGCGGCGCACCGCAATGAAATCAAGGTTTTTGCTGATGTCGGGCCAGCCAATTCAATGGGAGCACCAACAACATTTGAGGCAAAGCTGGCTCTCGGAAGGGATTCCAAGGTTTATGCGGTAGATGTCTTGAAATTCAAGCCTATGAAGGATAATGCATATGGAAAATCAGAAGGGGTTTCTTTCCTGCGTAAAAATGCGCTAAAGCCAAGCGACATTACCCCAGTGCTCCTCGCAATAAGCCGCAGGCCACTGACGTATAATTGCACAGTGCCGGTTTGCGATGCAATAAGGTTTGCACATTCTTCTGAGTACATGACACCAAGGCAGTCTTTGGCTTCTTTGAGGAATATCTCGGCGAGCCTGAAAGTAGGCGGATATTTGTTCAATGAGGACGTAATTCTGCAGAAAACGCCAAGCGGATTCAAGGTCGTTGAAAGGCGCCAAAAAAAATCTTAATCAGCATTTGCCCAATCACACATTCACTTCTTCTTCGCTTCGGAAACCATCTGCTGCACATCCTTCATAGTGACGAATTCCAGCGGGTTGATTGACTCGACGACATACTTCATTTCCTTCACGTCCTCTGCCTTGGCATAGTTCTGGCGTATATAATCTAGTTCAGACTGGAGCTTTGAAAAAGCACGGGTGTTGCTTTCAATTGCACCCCTCAGGTCAGCGAACTCGGCGGAGTCGATGCCGCCCGATGCCGCGCCCTGCGGCCTGTCCTGGAGGTCCTTCAGTTTCCTGTTCAGCACTACAAGGTTCCTGCCGAGGATTTTTTCGTATCGCACCATCGAATTGATTTTCTGGGTGACAAGCATGAGGCTCGTGTTCAGGGCCTTTATGTCGGTATTAATCCGGGTAAAGACATTCTGCGGCTGCTGGCCCTGCGGCCTCTGCTCGCCGGAGTCCTGCATTCCGTGCTGGCGCGGGGGCATTCAGTTCACCGTAAATCACTTATAAAACATCTTAGTAGTAACATATTGGCTATGGTTAATAATAAGCTTTCTGGCATCCTGCTCGACTGCGATTACCGCGTTGCGGAAGACGGCTTTGCATCAATCCATGTGTTCATCAGCACCGAGAGCGGGATAAAGCTTTTCGAGGACAGGAATTTCAGGCCTTATTTTTATATTGTCTCGAAGAGCCCGAGAAAAACCATTTCCGCCATGAAGGATTTCACGTTCGGCAACGGAGCGAAATGTTTTTCTGCGGAAGAGGCTGAAAAATCGAACTGCGAAGGCGTTGTGAAGGTGGAATTCAGGAACCCGCAGGAACTCGTGGCCTGCCGGGAAAAGATAACGGATGTTGAGGGCGTTGTTGAGAAGCGCGAATTCGACATCCCGTTTGCCAACCGCTACCTCATTGACAGGGGTCTGAAGCCAATGCATGGCGTCGAGGTTGAATATGAAGAACCAGAAAAACAAAAAAACGGCCCTGGCCTCGGCCCGCCCAGGGTAAAGTCAATAAGGGCAAGGGACGTAAAGCACGAGTTGAGGGTTGTTGCCCTGGACATTGAAACCCTTTCTCCCGGAAGGTTCTCCGACCCGAAAAAGGACCCGATACTCATGATAGTGCTCGCGCAGGAAAAATCCTCTGCGGTTTACACCTACAAGCCGACAAATAAAAAAAATACTGTGGTGCTGAAGAGCGAGGAGGAAATGATTGAGAAGGCCCTCCTTGACCTGAGGGAATACAGCCCTGATGTGATTGTGACTTACAACGGTGATTCATTTGACCTGCCGTATATCAAGACAAGGTGCGAGAAACTGGGTATAAAATGCGACCTGGGCTTCGGCGGCATAACCGCAACGAACAGGGGAATTTTCCACTCCGCTACGCTCAGGGGTACACAGCACCTCGATGCGTTCGGGCTGGTGAAATTCATGACACGCATAGGCTCAATCAGCCTGCTGAAAATGGACCTGGAAAGCGTTTCGGAAAAGCTCTTCAACAAGCCAAAGGAAAAGGTCGGGCACGAAGACATCAACAAATCATGGGGCACCGGGGAGATTGACAGGGTGATTGACTACAACCGCGAGGACGGCGAGGTAACGCTGCGCCTTGCACAGGAATTTTTGCCACTGCAGCTGCAACTGTGCTCGATGCTCCGCTACACCCTTGCTGACACTTCGCGGGCATCGTCCTCGGAAATGGTGGAACAGCTCCTCATAGTGAACAGCTTCGAAAGGAACGCGCTCATACCCAACAAGCCAAGCGAAGCCGAGGTGCACCAGCGCAGCCTCCAGACATATGAAGGGGGGTTTGTCAAGGAGCCGATTCCTGGGTTGCATGAGAACATCGCGGTGCTTGACTTCAGGTCATTGCACCCCACGATAATGATTTCCCACAACGTGAGCCTTGAAACCCTCAAATGCGGACATGCGAGCTGCCGCAACGGGAAAAATGTCTCCCCTGACAAGGACTGGTTCTGCGAGATGAAAATAGGCTTCCTCGCCGGAATCCTGGAGGAAATCCTCAAGGAAAGGATAGAGCTAAAAAAGAAGGCAAAATCCCTCGAGAAGGATTCTTCCGAATACAAGATGGCGAACGCGAAGCAGCACGCGCTAAAGATTCTCCTGAACTCGCATTATGGCTATCTCGGCTACCCGAGGGCGAGATGGTACTCACGAGAGAGCGCACGCGCGGTGACCGCGTGGAGCAGGCAGTACATCCAGGAAGTTTCGGGCAAGGCGGAAGAAGCAGGATTCAATGTGATTTATAACGACACAGACAGCTCATTCTTGGTCCTGCCAAAAGGCAAAACAGAAGAGGACGTGAAAATGTTCCTTGAGAAGACAAATTCTGAACTGCCGGATGCTATGGAGCTTGAATTCGACGGCCTCTACAGGCGCGGCATTTTCGTGACGAAAAGGGAAAGCGGGACGGCGGCAAAGAAAAAATACGCTCTCATCGACTTCAAGGGCAACCTGAAGATAGTTGGCTTTGAGTATGTCCGCCGCGACTGGGCGCCGATTGCCAAAGAGACGCAGAAACAGGTAATCGAAGCAGTGCTGAAGGAAGGGAAGCCCGAGAAGGCGATACAAATCACGAAGGACGTGATAAAGAGGCTGAAGTCGGGCGCAGTCCCGAAGAAGGAGCTAGTTATAATGAAGCAGCTGAAGGCAAGGCCCTCAAAGTATGAATCCATCGGGCCGCACGTTGCCGCGGCGCAGAAGGCAATGGACCGGGGGAAGGAAGTAGAGGTGGGCTCGCTCATCGGCTTTGTTGTCACGCGCAAGGGGAAAAGCGTTTCGGACAGGGCTGAACTGGAGGAGTATGTAAAGGAAGGGGATTATGACACGGATTATTACCTCGAGCACCAGATACTGCCCGCAGTGCTGAACATAATGCAGGAACTCGGGTACTCGAAAGAGGACCTGGTGCATGGCGGGAAGCAGAGCACCTTGTTCGGACCCCCTAAGTGAGGCAATTTTAAAGCTTACATAAAACAAAATAGTCCTGGCCGGCCGATAGTGTTGTTGCCCGGATTCAGCAGATGATTTTCATGGACAAGGAAACAATCGCAAATTACGTTAAGGCGGGCGAAATCGCGAAGGAAATGCAGGGGCTATCGCGGAAGAAACTCAAGGTTGGCACGAACCTCTTCGAGTTCGCCGAGGAAACAGAGGCGGCCATTGCAAAGGCGGGGGGCGAACCGGCTTTCCCGATAAACCTCTCGGCAAACAGCGAGGCTGCGCACTACACCCCTTCCTTCGAGTCAAAAGACATTGTGGGCGAAGAGGACGTAATAAAGGTCGATATCGGGGTGCACGTTAACGGTTTCATAGCGGATTCGGCTTTCACTATTGATTTTTCCGGAAAGCACTCCGCAATGGTCGGGGCGAGCGAGGACGCGCTCGAAAAGGCAGTTTCAATGGCAATGGGAAGGGATGAGCTCGGCAAAATAGGCGCGGCAATAGAGGCCCAGATAAAGTCGGCTGGCTTCAGGCCGGTCGAAAACCTGAGCGGCCACGGCGTTGATGAAAACGATGCACACACCTACCCGACAGTGCCTAATATAGCCAACAAAGACTCAAAAAGGCCAGAAGACGACATGGCGATTGCGATAGAGCCTTTTGCAACTGACGGCAAGGGGATTGTGCACGAAGGCACGCAGTCCGAGATTTTCCAGTTGAAGGAAAAAAGGCCTGTGCGGGGCAACGAAGCGAGGAAAATAATTGAATTCGTTGATTCAAATTACAAAACACTGCCTTTTGCGGAAAGATGGCTGCAGCGGGAGCTTAAATTAAGCGAGTTCGGGCGCAAGGCAGGCATGAGGGAGTTGCTGCAGAAAGGATGCCTCTTTGCCCACCCAATCCTGAAAGAGGAAGAGGGCAAAACAGTCACTCAGGCGGAAACGACCATTGTTTTCTCCGAGGGCAAGGCAATCCGCTTGCTTTAAAACGCTTACAATGTTTCTTTCTTTTTAGTACAGCTTTTTCTTTCTTTTTCAAAGAAAGAAAAAGGTGTGCCTCCATCGTCTAATGGATAGGATAAAAGCTTGCGGTGGCCTTTTTCTTTTCTTGAGAAGAAAAGAAAAACGCCAGCGAAAAAGAAAAGAACGCTGAGGCCGCAAATAGCTTTCGATCAGGGTTCGACTCCCTGTGGGGGCGATTTTTCATTAAAATATTTGTTCAGCTTTTCTTTTCCACGCTTAATAAAGCTTATTAGATTATTATGTCTTATCCTTGTCCCTAAAACATCAGAATCTAATCTAAATCCAAAGTCAGGATATTGAAATTCCACTATTTTAGGCTCAAGGCGCCCTGTAATTGAATTTAGTTCTGCCATGATATCAACGCCACATTCTGTAATGTTCATTCCTCCTTTTGGAAATGTCGGGAGATATTTTGCCCTGAGTTTTTCCGCATAGCCATTTACCTTTTTAGTAGCTCCTTGCGCAACTTCACGCGACTTTATAACAAATTCTTCAGTTAACCTCATGACTGCAATACGCGATAAGCCCGGGTATAACGATTTGTAAACTTTGGCAACAACTTCAACTGGCTCCACTGACTTACCTCCAAACGAGGTTATGTTTGAGGCAATTTTGTTGTTGGCTACTTTTGCAGCCATGCTCACAACTGAAGGCCCTTTATCATCAGCGTGCACAATGAAGCGTATTTCCCATTTTCTGCCATTGAATAGGGGGGAATGTATTTCTCTTTCAACTATAAATGCGCCACGATGACCATGAAAAAGTGGAGCTAAAACATTTTCTAATCTTATGCCCTGCAGGTTAATTAAGACACTATTTTGACCCTGAGCGCGAAAGGAGAAGTTTGATGGAAGGCATTTAACCATTTTTTCATAATCGTGTTTGAATGAACAAGAAATTTCAACGCCATTCTTTGAAAGAGAAAGCCTCATAACCCCCAAGCCAGAATGACATTCTCCCGAAAGAGGTTTTATAAAAATTGACCCATGAATTTTAAGTTTATTTGCTATTGCTTCAAGTGCACCAGTCCCTAATCGCCTTAAATTATCAGCCGGACCGGAAAAATTGATGAATTGAAAACTTGGACGATAATACTTTCCCAATGCTATATATGTGCCTTTTTTAGAAAAAGCATTTACACCTAGATTCGAAAGGGCATGACTGAATAGATAGTCCGGAAAATGGTCACCAGGGTATATCAACGACCTCCAATGAGTGTCCCTTATACCTTCAAATACGTTTTTATGAAATGCAGATAGACCTGCCTTAAGACCTGCGTCTGGCTTCTTACCCATAGGTAGAATTACAATTCAGAACCATAAAAATATTTGTATTTGAGTGTTTTGGAAAGAATGGCGCCATCTGCTTCGCCCTATTAAGACGTTCAAAACCAAAGCCCAAAGCGGCTTTTTTAACGCCTTTGCACATCCCTGTTTCGGTGCAAATGCCGGGCAAAATCGAAGCTGCTGCAAACATTTTTGAAAAATACTTTTGCCACGCGGCATTCTTGATAGTGCTATCATACACCCTCATTGCCCTTGTTGTTCCTTTCTGCCTCGACAATTCACTCCTCAATTACGACATGGCCGGAACATATGCGTCATCATGGTACACTGCGGAATACCTTTTCCCGCTGCCAATAGGCTGGAACCCTTTTTTCTTTTCCGGATTCAGCCAGAACCAGTTCTATGGCCCGTTGTTCCCTTATCTCGTGGCAATACCCTCGCAAGTGATGCCTGTCGAGACAGCATTCAAGCTCGTGTTCTCGCTCATGCTGCTCGCAACACCGCTTGCGTTCTATTATTTTGCCCGCTCGTTCGGGTTCACCCGGAATAATTCCGCGGCTATAATGCTCCTGATGTACGGCCTGCTGTTTGCGTTCCCTGGAAAATACATTGGAGGCAATATCCACTCCACGTTCGGGAACGGGTTCATTGCAAACGCTCTCGGGATGGTGCTGCTTTTCCTTTACTTCGGCAGCCTCAACCGGGGGATTTCAGGCGGAAAAATAATCCTCCCCAGCATCCTGCTCGCACTTGTAGGCCTCACGCATACGCTCACAGCGCTTGCCGCTTTGGTAATCCCGCTGGCTTTCATCGTCTCAAAGCCTTCAAAAGAGAAGGCAGCGGTGATTGCAAAGCATATTGGCCTCGCTTTCCTGCTCACTGCTTTCTGGGCCGTGCCCGCAATAGTGAACATGAGGTTTGCAAGTGTATACCAAATAGGAAACATTGAAAGCAACCTGCTGCTTTTCGGCATTGCCATTGCAATAATGGCAATTGGATTTTTTGCGAAAAAAAAAGAAAGCATGCCATTGTACACATTCACTGCCTTGCTGCTTGGCCTCTCCTTTGTGGCGGATGAAGTATTCAGCCTGCCGGTCCATTACTACAGGTTCACAATGCTGATTTACCTCATGGCGCCTGCAATAATCTTTTCATTCATCCAGAAGGAAAGGAAAATCCTGCTTCTCGGGGCGTTGGCCGCATGCGCTTTCCTGATGCTCACGGCAACGGATATGCGCATCGGTGGAACGACTGCAATGCAGATTGAGAAGCTGCCCCAGAACCTCGAAGGAAGGGTCCTGATTGAAGCCCCAATGGCAAAGGAAGGTTCGCCCCATGAGCTGCAATATGCAATACCGATGCAAAGCAACGTGCATGGCGCCAGGGGCCTGTATGTAGAGTCATCGCTGAATTCGCGCTACATATTTGACATAGAACAGGCCCTTGACCCCGGAAATGTTGAATGGGGAGTAATCACAGATTCTGCCGCAATAAAAACCAGGCCGGAAGAAGCCAAGGAACTTGTCCCTTACCAGCTCGCATTGTTCAATATCAATTATGTTGTGAGTTCGCAGAAACACTTTTCGGAGTGGCAGGAAATGATGAAAGTGTCTGAGTACAACACTCGCGAGAGGGAAATGCATGGATTTGGCCCTTATGAATACACGCTATACAGGACAGGGAAGTCCAGGCTCATCGAGGTTCTGCCGTTTGTGCCTGAAATGGCAGGCAATGGGGCATGGGAAGAAAAGGTCGCGGCATGGTTCACCTCGGAAAGGGTGAAGGACTCAATCCTTGTCCATGAAAACATCCCTGAAGCGAGGGGCAGCGTGGATGAAAAAGTCGAAATCATTGAAATGAACCAGAGGCAGGACCGCATAAAGTTCAGGGTGGATTCAAAGGAACCGGTGCCGGTGCTGGTGAAAATATCCTACTTCCCGAACTGGAAGGCATACTCCAATGGAAAGGAGATGCACATTTACGAGGCATCGCCGCACCTGATGCTAATATATGCTAGCGGCGAGGTTGAAATGAAATATGAGAACACTCCAGCGGACTGGGCGGGGATTTTCATGACAGCGGCAGGAATTATTCTGATATTGCCCATAAAGGCAAATTACCCAAAAAAAATGGGCAGCGGACTGAAAACCAGCAAAAAACAGCCTGGCTCCTGATTTAAAATATTCACCACTAATTCTTTTATTGCGAACGAAGTGAGCAAGTTTCCCGGAGGGGATACGCGGCACCACCGGTCGCAAACGGTGCGGGGGTCCGATAGCGGTCTATTCGGCCAGGCTTAGGGGACAGATGAATCCAAATGGAAATCCTGTCGGAGCCACCTGGTGGCTTAGTGCCTTCGCAGGTTCGAATCCTGCCCCCCGCAACCCTTTTCTTTTTCTCAAAGAGAAAAAGAAAAGCGTTGATGGAAAAGAAAAAGAGAAAGTAAAAGTTTGATCAAAAGGAAAGAGAACGGCTTCGCAGAAAAAAACCGACATTCTGCCTTTTAACGAACCAAAAAAGAGATTAACAATCCAGGGCAAATAGTTGTTATGGCAGCAACTGAAAAAAATCCTGGAGAAAAACGGAAAGGCAAGCTAACCGAGGAACAATACAATGTCTGCATCCTCGGCGGGACTGAGGCGCCTTTTACCGGAAAGCTGCTCAAAAACAAGGAAAAAGGGACTTATTCCTGCCTTGTGTGCGGGCAACCGCTTTTTCAATCAGGCACAAAATTTGAGTCTGGGACAGGCTGGCCTAGCTTTTATGATGCAATGAAGGGCGAAAATGTCAAGCTCGAGGAAGACAACAGCCGGGGAATGATGCGCACTGAAGTACTGTGCGCAAAATGCGGCTCACATTTAGGCCATGTTTTCAACGACGGGCCGAAGCCGACAGGGAAAAGATACTGCATCAACTCAGCTGCACTTGAATTCAAGCCTGAAAAAAAGGCAAAGTAAAATTCTCTTTCTTTTTCGCCAACTTTTTTCTTTCTCTTCCAAAGAGAAAGAAAAAGGTTGTGATACTGCATCAACTCAGCTGCACTTGAATTCAAGCCTGAAAAAAAGGCAAAGTAAAAAAAAGAAGCATAAAATACTTTGTGAATCACCGCGGCAGATAGCCCTTTGCATGCTTCACAACAATAGAGGAGTCAAGCATTATTTTCGCCCCTGCTTCTTTCGCGCGCTCGCAGAAAACCTGGTCCTCGGTTACAAGGGAACCGTCATCAAGCTGGCGCAGGTTGAATGGCCGCGGCTTGTGCCTGGCGAATATTTCACGCATCAAATCCATTTTCATTGCGCAGAAGCCGAAGCCTACCGCATCAACTTCAAGCAGGCCAAAATCCTTACCGCCATTCTGAACATCCTTTTCCTCGAGCCACCTGTATCTCTCGCCATCGGCAAAGTAAGCCACCGGAAGAACATTTCCATCCTTCGGATTGTAATAAACGCCTGAAACAAAATCCTCCCCATCTTCAAGATGCGAAAGAAGCTTTTTCACCTGCCCGAAATTGAACACTATGTCATTGTCAATCCATAGCATGAAATCGAACGCGAAGCCGGATTTTCCCTCGAAGGAAAACACCCTGCGCACAAGCTCGTTCCGGTTCTCGAAAATCATGGGAGAAGCCACAGTGAAAACCGCAGTGTTGCAATAGAACATTGTCTCGGCGATTGTGTTCGCAAAGCTCTGGAAAAAGCCGAAATCCACGAAGCGGCCGCTTGGAATGCAGATTGCCAGGTTCTTCTTGGGCATATGAGAATCAGTTTGGTTGGAAGGCTTTTTATGGGAAAGCCCCCCCCGGCCTGCTTGAGTTGTTTGGCCCCAGATAACCTATTTAAACCAAACCCCACCAATAATTGCTTCATGGAAAGGGATTTACTTCATTTGCAGCGCTGATTCTCCTATCAGAAACCTTACTTTCCAGAATTTTAAAAAAAAGCCTGTTTTTTCTGATTCTGCTGGAGGTTACAGGAGTTTGTCGTCCACTGGGTTAGCATATAATATAAATTGTTCGGCTTTTTTTTCTTTTATGGAAAAAGAAAGAGTGATTTTTCCGCTCGGGAAACAAGCCGCGTTCATAAAAGACTGCAAAAAAGCAAGTGGCTTGAGCTGGAGGTTGCTGGAGAACTTTCTTGGCATACCATACAACACTATCCAAACCTACTGGAAAGAACATAACCGTTTGTCTTGCCAAAATTTCAAAATAATATGCGAAAAACTTGGTTTGAGGGAAGCCGAAATACTGCAAAAATTCGGAGCCAAAATAATCGAATGGAAACCAGAACATTATTTGAATATTGCCAAAAAAATTGGCCGGAACAGGACATCCATTGAAAAGCAAAAAATTGATTTTGACAAAGAACCGGAAGAACTTGACACAACGGCGGTGTATTTTTCAAGAACCGATATGGAAAGAAAGATAATACTGCCCTCGAAGGTCACTCCTGAACTGGCTGAAGAAACCGGCATGCATCTTGGCGACGGATTCCTGTCATCAAATCGGTTCGAATATCGGCTCAAAGGGGACAAAAAAGAAGAGAAAGAATATTATGAAAAAGTGGTGAAACCTTTATTCATGAGGCTTTATAACGCAAAACCGAAAATGAAGGAATATGAATCCACTTTTGGGTTTGAGCTGAATTCGAAAGCTATCTGGGAATTCAAAAACAAAGTGATTAGGATAAATTGCGGAAGAAAGAAGGGAATAGGGGTGCCCGAAAAATTCAAGGTCAACGATGCCAAAATATTAAGCTCGTTGGTGCGCGGTTATTTTGATACCGACGGCTGCATTTATTTCAGGTCACAGGGAAAAAACAAAAAATATTACCCGGTAATTTCCGTTGCCTCAGCATCAGAAGCTTTGGCAACAGACATTAAAGAAATACTTGAAATGCTCGGATTGAAGCCAAAGAAATATAAAAACAGGGAGTGGCATAACCTCGTGATGTATGGTTATGCCAACTTCAAAAAATATAATGAAATTATCGGGTGGCACAGCCCAAAGCATTTGAATAAAATAAAAATGTGGGCTAAAAGAAACCCAGAAATAGCAAAGGAATACATGGCGACCGTCGTCTAGCCTGGTAAGGATTGGGGCCTGTGGAGCCCTAGACCTGGGTTCAAATCCCAGCGGTCGCCTTGCTAAAAAAAGGTGAATAAAAATGAACTTCCAAGTTGTAAAAGGGATGCGCGATTTCCTTCCTGAGCAGGCGAAGAAGAAGCAGTTCATCGAGGACCTCTGCAGGCGCACGTTTGAAAGGTATGGGTTCGAGCCCCTGCAAAGCCCCATTGTGGAGGACTTCGCCCTGCTCGCGGCGAAAGGCTCCGGCGGCGAAGCCATAAAGGAGGAAATCTACTACTTCAGGGACAAGGGCGAGCGAGAGCTCGGACTGCGCTACGACCTCACAGTCCCGCTTGCCAGAATCGCGGCATCCAACCCGATGCTCCAGAAGCCGTTCAAGCGCTACTGCATTGGCACGGTTTACAGGTATGACAGGCCACAGGCGAAGAGGTACAGGGAATTCACACAGGCCGACTTCGACATAATTGGTTCGCGGAGCGTGCTCGCGGATTTTGAAATACTGCAGGTCGCGTGCGATGTAATGCGCGCTCTAGGATTGGAATTCAAGATAAAGGTGAACAGCCGTGCCATCATGGAAGAGCTCGCGAAGAAGTGCGGAGTTGCCCCTGGGCAGGTCAGGGACTGCTTCAGGAGCATTGACAAACTGGACAAAATAGGGCCAAAGGAAGTCGGGAAAGAGCTCGAAGCGAAAGGCATTGATGCAAAAATACTTGAAGAAATTTCAGTGAACTCCTTTGAAAAAGTGAAGGAAGCCCTCGGGGAAATTGAGTGCGTGAAGGAACTCGAGGAATTGCTAATGCTCGCAAAGGAGAACGGGATGAAAGAGGTCGTTTTTGACCTGAGCCTATGCCGCGGCCTGGAGTATTACACTGGGAGCGTGTTCGAGGCTGCATTGAATGAAGGCCCGAGCGTCGGCGGGGGAGGGAGGTATGACAAATTGGTCGAGACTTACGGGGGCCAGCCAAGCCCCGCAACAGGGATGAGCTTTGGGATAGACCGGCTTCTCGATTCGCTGGAAAAAATACTTATTGTAGGCCCGACAACACAGGTTTTCGTTGCCCCGCTTTCAAGGGAATTCTCGCTTGAAGCCTCAAGGCTTGCAACTAAGCTCAGGAAATTCGGCATTGGAGTGGAATTTGATGTCATGGAAAGGAGCGTAGGCAAAAATCTTGAATATGCAAAGCGCAGGGGAATCGCTTTTTTCATCGCAATCGGCGAGAACGAAACAAAAGGCCGCAGGGTAAAGGTCAAGGAAACCGGTTCGGGAACGGAGAAGGAGTTCGGGATTGACGACTGCGCAGGGATTGCAGGTCTCGTGAAAAGCGGCTGATTGCCCGGTTTTTAATTGTTTGCGGGGCTAATTTTTTGATTTTGAGCCGGTGTAGCATAGTGGTTGGTGCAGTCCGTTGGTAACGGACAGGTCGGGAGTTCAAATCTCCCCACCGGCTTATTTATCCCCCCTAAACGCCCTTCGCCCACCCGAATGCCCAGGCAGTTTTCAAGCCAGTGAAATTTTTATACAGCTAAACACATAATTCCCTCATGCCATTTAGTTTTTCTGTTCTCGCGGCTTTCGGCGCAATCCTATGCTGGGGCCTGGGAGACTTCCTGATACAGCGCAACGTGCGCAGGGTTGGGAACACAGCATCACTTTTCTTCATCGGGATTGTGGCAATTATCGGCCTTTTCCCTTTTGTATGGCATGAGCTGCCACTCCTCATTGAACCGCAAAACTTCATGCTGGTGCTTGCACTCGGCATAATTACTTTTGTCGCTGCAATGCTTAACTTTGAGGCACTCAAGCAGGGCAAGCTTTCAGTAATTGAAGTCATACTCCAGATAGAACTGCCTGTGACAATAATATTTGGAATGGCTTTTTTCAGGGAAACCCTTTCGCTGCAGCAGTTGGCTGCAATCGGGGCAATATTCATCGGGGTAATATTCATGGCAGTGAAAACCCATCAAATAAAGAACATTCCAAAAATGTTTGAGAAAGGCGTGATTATAGGCATTTTTGGCGCAATCGCAATGGGCGTAATAAATTTCCTGACTGCCGCAACTTCGAGGCAGATTTCACCTGCAATGGCCATATGGGGGCCAGCGGCAGTTTTCATTTTTTTATGCGTCATGCTGATGTGGAAACGCAACGGTTTCGGAAAGCTTTGGACAGGCATTAAAAAATTCTGGCTGCCCATAACCGCAATGTCAATAATTGACAATGCTGCATGGGTTTTATTTGCAGTAGCAACCTTCAGCGGGGAAGTTGGCATAATAACCGCGATAACGGAGTGCTATCCCGCAATAGGGCTTTTCCTCGGAATATTCATAAACAGGGAAAATGTAGAAATGCACCAGGTCTTCGGCGGATTGCTGGCACTTGCGGCAAGCATAATGCTCGCAACGATGGCATGACCCAAAACAAATCATGGCCACTTGTCGGGCAATGAAATAAAATTAGGAATAAAATGGAAATGGGGCGTTCAGTCCTACTGCCCCATGTATTCGTCCTTGCATTTCGTGCTGCAGAACCTGCGCGCGTCAATGCTTCCCCGCGGGTCAACGAGGTCTGTGCCGCAGTTCATGCACTTCGGCGCATACTCATATGCCTTGGCCTTTGCCCTCAATGAAACCCTGTCATCCAAAACCTTCATATTCCTCCCCTCCACCCAACCAAAAACTAATCAGAACAAATGGATTCAACTCCAGCAGCCGCATCCGCACCCGCAGGAATCCCCTTTTTCCCCGGATTCCTTTTTCTCCACAGGCTCCTTTGCAGCCTTTGCCTTTTTGCCAGCCATGCTTCCAGCCTCCTAAAAATAGAACCGGTGGATTAAGTTATTTAAAGCAATGCATGGGGGTGAAAAAGACATTAAACTGCATCGGGAAAGGCGACAGGGCAAAAACAGGCATATTTGCCCAGGCAGACCCATATAAATACAACTTAATGCAATTTCTTCTGCATGAAGGACGACCATATCGAGGCAATAATTGCAAGGTACGTCAAGGACAGGGACACCGTGAGCATAGGCTCGAACGAGCTCGGCGAGAGGTTCGTGAAGAAGCTCGCTCTGGCCCTGGAAATGAAGCACATCCCGATTACGGAAATAGATTTCATACCCACTTCATTCAGGATTGCTTCGCTCGCATCGCAGGTTGGCCTGAAGATTGCAGACATTAATGACCATGAAGTTGATGTCGCAATAGAGTTCGTTGACCAGATTGACTCACATTATAATTTCGTGAAGCGCAGCAGCGCATCGTTTGTCAGGGACAAGATGATAGCCCAAAGCGCCGGCCTTCTCGTGGCGATCGCGGAAGACAAGGCATATGTAAAGAAAATAAGGGGCAACATTCCTTATGAAGTTGCCACTTTTGGCTGGAAAAGGACATTGAACCAGCTGGACTCTTTCGGCAAGGCGAAGCAGAGGCTCAGGAAGGACGGAATGCCCGAGAAGACCGAAACGGGCAATTATATCATTGACGTGGAGTTTGACAGGCTTTTCAACTACGAGGAACTGGAGCTGACTACAAAGAACATCCCCGGAGTGCTTGAGAGCGGCCTTTTTGTCGGGTATGCGGACAAGATAATGCTGCACGGGAAGAACATCAGGCTGATGAGCAGGACTGAATAGCGCAGCTTTTGGCCAAGGGACTAGGAGCCATAAAAGCCAAAGGTTATAAAAGCTCCAGCAGGAATTTTCCTTAGGGAAAAAGAAGGTCTGCTTTCTGCCGGAGTAGCTCAGCGGTTGAGCGCCAGTTTCATAAGCTGGAGGTCGGCGGTCCGAATCCGCCCTCCGGCATATTTTCTTTCATTCTTTAGCTGAAAAGTTTCGAGAAA
Organism: uncultured archaeon; assembly: GCA_902386385.1. Taxonomy (GTDB): domain Archaea; phylum Iainarchaeota; class Iainarchaeia; order Iainarchaeales; family Iainarchaeaceae; genus CABMIU01. The sequence goes on along the minus strand of CABMIU010000010.1, from coordinate 9,974 downwards.
CTTGCATTTGTCTTTTGAAAGAATTCGAATTTGATGCCAAGAATATTTCCCGTATTGTTGAAAATAGTGTTTTGTTGAAATACCGCACTTTTCAATAAATTCTTTAACAAACAACGCAGTCTTTTTTGAAGCACTGCAAAATGCGAATGAATCCCCTGACCTGCCACCGTCAGTATCAAGCAACCCAGTAATAAACGACAATTGAAATTCGGGCTTAACTTTTTTTATTTTGTCGATAACCGAATCCGACTTTTTTCCGTAAGCGAAACCGAAAACATTTGTGAGTAGTCTTGAAATGATTTCTGAATGAATGGCAATCGCTATCATTTCACCCACCCTTTTCCTGAAATATATCCTTGGCTTGAACCCAAATATTTTTTCAATAAGGCTTGGCAAAAATAACTCGGAATAAGCAGACCTGCCTTTTTCAATAACCACCTTAAAACGCCGATAATGTTTTTTTCCAAAAGAACCTAGCACATGACCATCCCCGTATACTGCACCTAAAAAATAAAACATGTCTTCGTTAAGCTTTGGCACATTCAACATTGATTTGGAAGCCCTTATTTGCAGAAACTCTACACGGCCAGATGAGGAAACACCAAGATTTAAAACCGCAAGAGGGATTGTACTCCTTTGTTTCAGCCAGTCCCTAATTGAAGAGGCAGAATACCCAAAAGAAGCAGCTCTGGCAAAATCTATGTCTTTCTTGCAAAGGCCTTTTACCTTCACATGGAGCATTGTATATTTTGAATCCGAGGCATCATTCAAAAGTGCCAAGTCAAAATCAGGCGCCATAAAAATTCATTAAATTTTGAAGCTTTTATATGCAGCGAGACCCCTCATTGCCGGCGCAGATTAACTGTTTCCGTTCCCCCCGACATGCTTTTCTCCTATTTTAATTTTTCGTTCATTTTGTCTACGCCTGCTGAACGAATTGTTTATATTCCGGTTAACGCCATTGGGGTTATGGTGAGGAAAAAAATGAAAGAGTATTCTGCAGTAGTGACAAGGGGCGAGGTCGCTTTTGTTGCCTTTTGCCCGGAGCTTGGGGTTGCAAGCCAGGGAAGGAATGAAAAGAGTGCCCTCAAGAATCTCAAGGAAGCGGTTGAGCTTTACTTGGAAGACGAGGATGTGCAAAGCTGCCTCGCGAAAAATCCTGCGAAAAAGGCGAAAGTGTGCTCTATTGCGGTTACCGCCTGATTGGATTAAATTGATTCAAATGAAATTGCCTGTTGTCTCCGGAAAGGACCTGATTAAGTTCCTGTGCAAGCGCGGCTTTGCAATAGTTGGCGGAAAAGGAAGCCACATGAGGCTGAAAAAACATGCGAAGGGAAAGGTTCTGGTAACAGTTGTTCCAATGCACAAAAACATCGACCCTGGAACCTTGCTTGCAATACTCAGGCAATGCGAAATCGAAAGGGAAGAATTGTCCGGTTTGTAAATGCGATGCTACTCCTTCGGCTTGTCGCCGAGCCGGATAAGGACATTGCCGGCTTACTTGATGCTCCACGCCATGGTCAAGCCCGCAAGGTAGAACACGATAAACCCGAAAGGCGTGAAGACCAGGCCATTGAAACTTATGCCAAAGGCTATGCCGACAAGCCACATGAACATCATGTATGCAAAGCCCCATGCAAGGCTTTCAACCAATAGCCTGAACCACATTTCACATCCCCGCCGCAATGATTATTATAGCAACAAACCAAGTGCCAAGCCATGCCTGTGTGAGGAACTTTGAAAGGCCGGGCGTTTTCTCGAAATAAATCAGGACCGGCATCCTCAGGAAGTACAGCAAGGCAAGGCCCGTGGCAGTATAGACCGTGAAAGGGAAAACCAGCTGGAAAATGTCCTGCGTGGTAGAGACAAGTATCCAGAGTATGAAGCCCCTCTTTAGCGGCTCTTTTCCATCCGAGAAGAACCAGCCTGCGGCATAGAACATGAAAATCCAGAGCAGGTTTTGCATAACGACGTCTGCCAAAAATCCCAGGTCAAGGGCAAACAGGGCGTGCAAATACGCTATCAATGCCATATTATCCTGCTCCTTTTACCGCTCTTTCAAAAACCATAACAGTCACTTCAATCCTCGCTCGCGCTCCCGAGGCTGAAAAGCGAATCACAAATCAGGAGGGCGAACACGCTCAGCAGCCCCAAGGTGCTGAAAGCGCTGTCTGCCAATGAGCCGGGCAAAATTGACTCGCCGAACGCCATTATGCCTACGAAAATCGCTCCGAACCAGAGCCCATAAACAACCAGCTTTGAGAAACCCATTTCATCCGCCCCCGAAAAAAGCCCAAAGGACTACAAGCACATAGAATGAAAGCGAGGAAACCAGGACCCCGTATTTCCTCAAGGAAGGAGTTGTCTCCGTGAGAATGAAGCCAGTGAGCTTTGCCGCATAATAAACCAGCAGGAAAGACGCGCCAGTGAAAGCGAAGCCTGTGAGCTTTTCCCAGTCAAATGCGACCCACATGAGAACGCAAAAAAGCACGAACCAATAAAGCACCTTTTTGCCGTCAAAGAAAAGGTGCATTAGAGCATAGAAAATGAAAAACCACAGCAAATTGTTCATGACGATGTCTATGAAGAACTGGAAGTCAATGTTCAGCAACGCCTGCACTGCTTCAAAAAAGACCATGGTTCACCAGCCCTCCTGCCAAAGGGCGTTCAAGAAAAAAGTGCTGGCTACTTCGCCGCCAGCGGGCCTCATGAAAGCAGGGGGGCGACTGTTGAGGACAGCGTAGCCTGTTCCCCTGAATCCAAGCGTAAGGTGCCGCAAGGCATTGGTTGCGGCAAGATTTATTGTGGAAATGAGTGATGAAAACCAACCTTTTTCTTTCTCTTGAAAAGAGAAATAAAAAGGTTGGCGAAAAAGAAAGAGAACGACTGCACATATGCCTTTGCAATACAATGAAAACGAAACAGGACAAAAAGAAGGAGACCAGGCATATTTAGGGTTTTGAGTTGCCGGGAAAAAGCCGCAAATAGCGACGCCTGCAGGTGTATTTATCCCTGGTGCGCCCCTGCCTGTGTGGCTCGAAAAGAGCATATGCTGCACTGTCCTCGGTAATATTGGGGCTTCACAAATATATAAATTAATCTTTTAACTAAAAGAAGTTAATTATTTATATATGGGGGGTTTTGACTTGTTTTGAGCCACTTTTGAAGCCATTTGACTGCATTGAGGTAGCAGGCGAAAAAACAACCTTTTTTAATGAATCGGGACAAATTAAGTTAAAAAGAAAAGGGGCATTTGCTTCAATTTTGCGAAGCGGTTCTTTTTCTTTTTGATCAAGGTTTTTCTTTTTCTTTCCAAGAAAAAGAAAAAGCTTGCCCTGGTCGTCTAGCCCGGTCAAATCATTAACTTTGCCCTAAAAGGCTTGGTTTTTGGTGCTGTTAGGACGATACCCTCTCACGGTATAAACCCGAGTTCAAATCTCGGCCAGGGCATTTTTTTTAACTGTAAGGCTTAATCGCAGCGAAGAAATCCTTTTCGCTTATTTTGCAAAGGAAATTCCCTTCAAGCAGGCAAACCCCGCTCTTGGGCCAGTATTTCCATATTTTTTTGAAACCCTTTTCTTTTACCTCGCCGAGGTGTTCTGCAACTTCGGCGAAATGTTCCTTTGCCTTGGAGGCATGGCCCATGCCAGCATAACTGGCAGAGTGACTTGCCGCAAGACCTTTGCAGAAAGGGTAGAGCGTGGCATAATCCGCGCTTTCCTTGAGCGAGATGAAAGGGAAGAGGCAACACTCCTTCGGCCTCGCGGGGTAAATCGTGCAGCCTTTTTTTGAATCATAAAAAATACAACACCCCAAACTGCCCAATGTCCGCTTGAAACAAAGCAGCGGCAGGGCGATGAAGTTGGACGGCATGAATCCCAAGGCATTCTCGATTTTTCTGTAAAGCCTTTTCGGCAAGTCCTTTGAAGTGACAGTTATCTTGTCGCCGGATGGTTCTGCGGGGAAGAGCTGCAAATACAGTTGCATTTTCCCATGCACAAAATCCTTTCCAGGAATTTTCACCAGTTCAGCCTGCCTTTCAACCTCTTCGGGAAGCGAGACAATGTAATAGCGCCTGCAGCATTCGCCGCAGCGCAGGCATTCAAAACCATTCATTCTGACCAAAGGACTTCCGGTGGAATGATTTTAAAGCGTTAAGGGAAGTGATTAGGTAGGCGAAAAAGAAGAAGGCCTGGCGAAGCCATGCTCTTTTTCTTTGAAGCGAAACACATATCTTTTCTTTTTAGGGGAAAAGGAAAAAGCCGACACTTTTCTTTTTGGTCGAGCTTTTTCTTTTCTTGTCAAAGAAAAGAAAAAGGTCGCCTCCGTGGCTCAGCGGCAGAGCAGCGGTTTTGTAAACCGCAGGTCGTGGGTTCGAATCCCACCGGAGGCTTATTCCATCGCAGATGGGATAACCGTCGCACCCAACAGCCGAAACTGTTGTTCAGAATCCCACCGGAGGCTTATCTGGCCATCAGGACATGAAAGTAAAGCTTAATAGCAACCAAGGGCCAATCTTAACAGTTGGTCAATGTGGATTTGCAGGGTTTTCTGGCTAGCAGCGTAGTCGCCAATCTTCTCGCATTTTTCGATGCGGCTTCGCTTGCGCTTGTGCTTTTCCTTTTCATAAAGCTGATGAAGGGGCATTCCAAAAAAGAATGGCAAAGGCGGCTCAGCCTCTGGATATATGCTGCAGTGCTGCTGTATTTCATTTACAAGGCGGCCTACTTTTACATGGACTTTTCGTTTTCCATGCAGGCTGCGCTCGCAATGGCAGCGAACGTTTCCCTTTTGTTGTCCGGCACAATCATTTTCGGCTGCACCAAGAATGCCATCGTGGTTTTAAAGGAGGGCTTGGATGCCAATTGAACTGCAGCAGGTTGCAATGGTTGCGCCACATTTGCTCGGCATGGCACTTATTTCCTTGTCTTTTTGCAACATCGGGGCAATAACGGAAATCCTTATCAGGGATGGCAAGCTAAAGCCAATTTTCGCCATAGGGAATAGAATCCCTGCTAACCCATTGTTCATCTCCCTTGGCGGGGCCGGTTTCATCTTCCTGAGCTTCACTTATGCATACTCAAAGCTTTTCGGCGTTATAAACATCAGGGGCATTGCGACATCAATGGCCCTTGCTGGCTCGCTTGTGGCATTATACATGCTGTTCAAGTTCGGTTATATTACAAAAAGAGGGAGATGAAATGCAATTGGAAAGAGCGCTTGTTGTTGTGGCGGTAATTGTGATTTTGGCTGCGATTACACTGGACGGAATGAAAATGACTGGCGGCGTGGTTTCGGTAGGCCTGCAGATGGACAAGCTTGACGAGCAAAACGTGTTATTCCCGCATGTTATTGTTCTTGGTGTCATAATTGTCAGTGTTTTGTGGTATTACCAGCGGACAATACGCAGCAGCGGGAAATAACATTTGGGGGCAGGATTTATGGCGGGGAATAAACAAGTCAATGAAGCAATCAACATACCTTCATTCTTTTCTGTCATGTTCGCCGGAATCTTGCTTGGGTTCATAGCACATGAATTAGTGCACATCCTGCTGATACCTGAAGTGACGAGCATCACCATAAGGTTTGGCGGCTCGACGGTACCGGTTAGCGTGTGCTGCCTAAATGAAGGCCAGAAGCCTCTTGAAGAGATAGCATTCTTCGTGCAGTTCCTTTTGACAATAGTATGGATTGTCTTTAACCGCAACATATACCTGCATCAGGGCAACGGCGGGTAAAAAAACCGCCGCTGTAACGCAGAAAAAAATATTTTCCTATTGGATTCTTGGGGGTGCCCTTATTTCAAGAGGGAAAGCCTTTTCCCGCTCTGTTTCCTTTTCCTGGCTGGGCGGATTTGCAAGCATCGCCACTTTTTCCTCAAGGGATTCAATGCGCTTTTTCATTTCCGCGCTATCGCTGAGCCTCGCCTGGCTGATTTTCTCGATTGACTGCAGCAGCTCGCTGTTCTTGCCCACAAGCCACTGAATCTTTGCCACGAGCTTCCTGTTGGATAACCTGAAAAGTAAAAAAAACAATAGCCCAAAGCCAATCAAAAGCAAGAGCCAGGTTTGCAACGAGGTCAGCCCTAACATTCAGTTTTCCCCCAGCCCAAGCAAATTTTCAAGTGCCTTGCTTATTTTCCCTGCAATAAACTGGAATTTTCTTTTTATAATGCCTATGCCTTTTCCGCCGTCTTCATGGAGCCTGCGAAAGATAATGATAATGCTTATAACCGCCAATGCTGCGAGGAAGAGACCGATTATCGAGGCAATGTCAAGTGCGTTCTCCTTCTCAAGCCTGCCGCTTAGGTCGAGAATGTCGTTCAGCTCGCTGTAAGCCTGCGGCAATGCCGTGCTCAGGCCCGTGAAGTCGGAATCCTCCAAGGCTTTTTTCATCAATGCTATTTTGCCTTCCAATTCTGCAATCTTGCTGCCGAGGTAATCGGTCACGTTGCCTTGTTTCTGCTTCTCTTTGAGCATTGCCTTCAGGTCTGCCACCTGCCGTTGCAGCTTTTCAATGGCTTCGCGGTAGTAAACCTCTGGCGTGTCTAGCTGGAATACGCACGTTGCGTCCTTCTTGACGTCTTGGAATTCCAAGTGTGCCCTTGCAGTGTATATCCCGGCCCTCACGTTTGCAGGGATGAAAACCGAAACATCCTTTGAAATGGACTTGTCGGGCTTTATCGCCACCGGCATTGAGGCATAGCCGTATTTCTGGTTTTGCCAGTCCTGCACCCACCATATGAGGTCAACGTCCTCGTAATAATCCCCGAAGTTTGTTGCGGTGATATTGAAGTCGAATGGAACGCCTGAAGTTGATTTTGGCAGGAGGCAGTCCACTTTGAGGTCGTAGCGCAGGTCCCCAAGGACACCTATTTTCAATACCTTGGAGTCATACTTTGTCCTCTTGTCAAGGGAAGCCAGTGTAAGCATTGCAACATATGTGCCGGCGATTGTCGGGACCCATTGCTCTGAAAAATCCACTTCAACGGTCTTTCCGACAGGAATCACCGGGGTTTGCTGTTCAGAGTAGAATTCAACGTTTGCCCCATTTGAAATCTGCAGCTGGAGGAGGAAGGCTTGCTGGCCAGCCAGTGCATGCGAAAGGCTGGCTTTTGCGGTTGAAGGGACTCCCAGATATAGCTTTCCGAGGGAAAAATCCCTTATTGAGACCCTCAAGGCTTCGCCCAGGCTTACTGATTTGGTTACAAAGTAGAAGAATTCCTTGCTTTCCCCTTGCTTGAGCTCGGGAATAATCCACTCGACCTCCGGGTCGGGGTTGATTATTGTAGTCGGGGCTTCCCTGAATGTTACTTTGGAAATGTCACTTGCGATTGATTTCGGAATTGTTTCCCTAACCCTAACGTTTTTCACGATTGCCTCTGAAGTGTTCTTCACCCTACTGCTGAAAACATGCACCGATGCGTTCGTGCCACTTGAGGTCCTGATTTCCTCGTAAGAGGTGTTTTTAATTATCTCGATGCCGTCGCTTGTGACTGTCCTGACGGGCTCATAGTCAATCTTGTTGATTATTTTGGCGGGGTTTTCCACATCCGCAATGTTCAGCGGCGGTATTTTTTGCCGGCTTGAGCCTCCTCCGCCGCCACCGCCTCCGTTTCCAAGGACTGTCGTGGTTACTGTTATAATTGCCGGCGGAGCCGGGATTTCGCTGGCTGAAACCGAGAACCTCCCAAGACCATTAGAGTCGCTTGTGGCATTGCACGAAAAGGCCGAGGTCGCGGAGTATGTACCAGCTGTGCTTGGCGCGATAAAAGAGTATATATATTCGCCATTGCCGAGGCCTCTCATCTGCTGGTTTGAATAGAGCGTGCTGGAATCAGGGTAATAAATCGACGTGCTCGCGTTCAGGTCATTGAATGCATTGCCATCGCTATTTAGCACGAGGTTCCTGAGTGAAACCGTATCACCCTTGCTGTAGCTCGCATTGTTGTTTACGAAAGAAATCTGCATTGAAAAGTCATTCACATAAATGTACTCGTTGAGGTCCTGCGAGGCGCTTATGTTGGCGTCCTGCACATTCACCATGAACTTGTACGTGCCATTTGAATCAAAGGTGTATGGGGTTGTGTAGTTGCCGTCGCCAAGGCTTAAAAAGGAAATGCTGTTAGTGTCGCCATCCGCCTCGTTTACAGTGGCAGTGACAACTGAATCTATGTCCGGTCTGCCGCTTGGAAAGGTCAGGACCTTCACAACAAGGTTTTGGGAGCCTGTGCTGGCCATGCATCTCGACGCGGAAAATGAGGAGCCTATTGAAGTGTCCTTTATTGAGGCCCATGTCAGGACAGTTGAATCCTCAAAAGCGCTTGCAGCGGCAAAGCACAGGAAAAACATTGCATGCAGGGCCGGGAAACACAGGATTCCGCGCATGCTATAATTGGCAGGTATTCTTTTTTATTAGTGACTTGGCCGGCTTTTTGGTTAGCAAAATAGCTGGATTTGTGTGGCCCATGCTTTGGCAATCTTGCCCTTACTTTTCCACGGTCACATTGAACTTAATCGGGTAGCCTGAAGGACCAATTGAGCCCGCTGCGTCAAAGTAGAGGTTGCGGTACTTGAACGACCATTCTTCCTTCTTTTCCTTTGGGGGTGATGAAATGAGGAAGCCCAAAGTGTAATCGCCGGGCGGTGTATCTGGCTTCAGTTCCCCCTTTATTACAATAGCCTGTGCCCAGTCCTTGTTGAACTTCGGGAAGGTCGGGGTTAGGAGGAAAGTGTCAGGGCTGATATTGACATCGAAGTTCTTCATTGTTTCAGCCGAAGGCACCAATGTAACCCCCTGGTAGGTTTGGACTCCATAACTGGCGTAGAAAAAAACCACTGCCGTGAAATCGCTCCTGCCTGAAAGGCTGAGGGTGTCGAATTGCTCGGCTGGATAGGTGCCATATCCATTCACGCCCCAGTATTTTGGATTAGGCTCGGACCAGAAGCGCAGGCCGCTTTCCTTGAAGCCGGGGTAGAATTCCGGCTGCAGGTAATAATCGCTTGAAATCTTCCCTATCGCATAGTTCTTGCCGCTCACAAGGAGATATGCAACTTCACTGAAGTCCTTTGGGACAGGGGGCAGGTCAGCGAAAATTTCCGATTCAGAATTCAGGGAAAAGTACTCCGGCATTTTTTCTATCGGCATTTTGAGGAATGCTGCCGCTTTCCCGAACAGGTTGTAATCATTCCTGTATGGCTTGAACGCCTCCTCAAAGTACCTTTGCCTCACTGCATAGGCAGTTGGGTCTGCGGGCTTGTCGCTTCCCGCGCCCCCGCTGCCTAAGGACGGCTGCGGTGACGCCTTTTCCCCGCCTGTTTGCGCCCCGGCCTGTGGGGGCACATTTTGAGGCGCTTGTGGCTGCGAGCCACATCCCGCGATAATGACCGAAACCAGAATCAGCGCAGCAAGCACTGCAAATGCTTTGTCCATTGCAAGCGTCATCAAACCGGATACATGGGAACAAAAAAGTATTTTAAAGGGATGTTTCATTACAAGGCAAAAAAAGGCTTTGCAAGCAAATGGCTTCGTAAAGGCAACTGAAAAAAAATCGCATTTTAATAAACAGTGCGACCCATGAAAAAAAAGCCCTTGCTATGCCACGGCCAAATTATTAAAGAACAATGCAGGATATTCATGCGGAGAATCGGGCCATGGAAAGGAATCACGCGTTGGTTTTGGTTGCCGCAGTCATCCTGGCATTCTTTGCTTCGGCAGAGGAACTGCAGCAGCCTGAGCTTGCTGGCGATGGCAATGCGCAGCAGAACACTGGAGAAATCAACGCGCCAGCTTTGCGGGAGAGCAACTTTCCCGCGCTTGACAATAATGCCGCCAACAATGAAGCAGTGCAGGGGCAAAATCCGGGCCAGTGGACGGACGCCCAGGAAATCCCATTGGACAGCAACACGCCTGAGGCGGGCCAGGAGTTGCCCGGCCAGGACACGAATGCAGGCGTGCAGCAGGGTCTGAATGCG
>CABMIU010000009.1 GCA_902386385.1 uncultured archaeon | reverse complement strand
CAAAAGCTGCCATTGGTTTCCATCAAGCCTCGAATGCAACTTTTAGAAAATTCGTCATTGGCCATAATCACTATTGTTATTATTGTTTTGTTCCTGATTTTGTCACCAACCTTGATTTCGAACGTCTCTTTGAAATAATCGACAAGCCGCTTGGAACAAATTTCCAACTGCAAAAGGTTTCTTGAACTTTCAGCCCGAATTTTAGGCTTAAAACCAAAATTATTTTCCACAAGACTAGACAAATGCATGAAATAATTGTTGTCAAAGCGTTTGTCTCCCGCAATTCGGATTAAGTGATTAGTAATCGTGCCATCACCCAAGTAAGCGCCAAATAGTTCTGCAATCTCGCAGTTAATTTCAGTTGGAACGATGATTTCCTTTAGAATATTCAACGGAACACTGCGTTCCTGATAGGCTTTCTTCCTCCATGCGCTAATCTGTTCAAAGCCGTACTTTTTCCAAAAGCCAACTATCCCTTTTTTGCCCCCCTTGCTCGCACCCCAATTTAACGGCAGTTCTTTTTCAACGAATTTTTCAAACGATTTTGCTTCCGAATCAATTTCAACAAGCTTTTGAAAAGTCGAACGCTTTATGCACAAATGCTCGTTGAAATAGGAAGTCACATTCCTTCTTGAAAAACCGATTTTGTATCCAAGCGCTCTTTGTGTCAGAGAATAATTTTTCATGATGCATGCGAACAATTCATGCTGCTTCCCTTTTTGAAAAACCAATCTTTTGTCCTCCATTTCCCCACCAAAAGAATCTGCCTTTTGCGGGTTAAAAACCCCTTGAGGGGGTACATTGCCAGTGTGTAAGGGACTCATTGCGAATCACCCCTCATTCCTGCAAGGATTTCTGCAAAAGTCCTGCCTTCGCTAAAAGGGTTTCCCCTCTGAGAAATCTTTGTTTGATAATGGAAACTCATTTCTTATCACCTCCAGCGCGGAAACGAGTTTTTTCCGGGGACCTTCAAGCTTTTGGCGGCATTAAATCCTTTGCACGCCCCTCAACGCCTCAGGGCGGGCGAAGGTTTAAGCCGCCAAAAGCAGGGCCGTAGGAAAAAACGAGTAGCGCTGGAGTTTGAAAAAGACCCTAAAAAAGAATAAATTCAGCATAAATTGCAATGTAATTTTTATGCAAATATTTTTAGATTGTTTAGAGAGAAGATTAAACTATATGAGTTCAGATAAAGATTTGAAAGTGGCATTTGACTTAGCAAAGGAGATTTACTACTATCGGTCAAGCGCAGTAGATAGCCTAAAAGAAAAAGCCTATAAACTACTGGCATTAAACATCGGAGTAGTTGGTTTTGCGGTTCCTTTTTTCTTCGGAGAAATAAAGAAAGTTGAAACCAAGAACTCTTTATTTTTGCTTACTGCTTTTGCGGCCACATCAGTAATTTATTTAGTATTTGGCATATATAAATTTCTTAAAACTCAACGCCCAGTTAAAGTTCTTGGTCCAAAATTGAATTATGATAAGTTAAATGAAAATTCCACAATTAACTATTTACAAATTGGGCAGTCATATGCCAAATTTTCAGAATCAATAGAATTGGAAGAAAAGAAAATTGCAAAAAATTTTCAGGAAGGTATCTTTTGGTTTTGTGCCGGGGCAGGGCTATTAGGTTTAATAGCCATAATAGCATTATATCCATTCTCGGTTTCTTAGAGGGGCCAATATGCAAGAAAAAAATGAAACTCGACAAAAGCCTCAAAGGGAGAATAGCGTAAATCCGATAAAACCAAGTTTTGTTTGGAAGTCAAAGAAATAACCTGTATAGGGTCTCTTGGATATGACCACGCCACGGAACAAAATTCCATTTTGTGCCCCGTAAACCAGCAAGGCACTATTTCCTCGCCATCTGCTTCTCCTTCTTCGCCACGACCTGCTTCATCTTGAGCACGGTGTCGGGGTTCAGCGAAATCGAATCAATGCCCTGTTCCACGAGAAATTCAGCGAAATCCGGGAAATCGGATGGCGCTTGCCCGCAGATGCCAATCTTCCGGTGGTGCAATTTAGCGACTTTAATAACCACCGAAATCAGCCTTTTCACTGCCTCGTTCTTTTCGTTCGCGATGTGGGTCACAATGCCGGAATCGCGGTCGAGGCCGAGCGTGAGCTGGGTGAGGTCGTTCGAGCCTATGGAAAAGCCGTCAAACACCTTGCAGAATTCCTCCGCAAGGATGACATTCGAGGGGATTTCGCACATAACATAAACTTCAAGGCCATCCTTGCCCTGCCTTAGGCCGTTTTTCTGCATTTCCGCAATGCACTTCCTTCCTTCTTCCGGAGTGCGGCAGAAAGGCACCATCACCTTCAGATTGTCAAGCCCCATTTCCTCGCGCACCTTGCGGACCGCTTTGCACTCCAATCCGAACGCTTCCCTGAAAGCAGGGTCATAATAGCGCGAGGCACCGCGCCACCCAATCATGGGATTCTCTTCCTTTGGCTCAAACTGGGCGCCGCCTACGAGGTTCGCGTATTCGTTGGTCTTGAAATCCGAGAATCGCAGGATAACAGGCTTCGGGTAGAACGCCGCGGCAACCATCGAAATCCCTTCCGCCAGCTTGTCAATGTAGAATTGCGTCTTGCTCTTGTAGCCATGAGTCATGCGCAAAATTTCGGCCCTCGCCTTCTCGTCCTTAAGCTCGCTGAAATTCAGCAAGGCATTGGGGTGGATTTTGATGTAGGAATTTACAATGAATTCCTCGCGGCACAACCCTACGCCGTCATTCGGGATTGATGAAAACTCGAATGCCTGCTCCGGGTTACCGACATTCATCATTATCTTCGTGGCGGTTTCAGGGAGGTGCGCAATATTCAGCCTTTTCACCTGGAACAGGAGCTTGCCGTCATAAACCCTTCCTTTCTCCCCTTCGGCGCAGCAAACAGTAACTGGCCGGCCGGTTTTCAGTTTCAAGGTCGCGTTCCCCGTGCCCACAACGGCGGGAATGCCAAGCTCGCGCGAAACAATTGCTGCGTGGCTTGTGCGGCCACCGCGCTCGGTGACAATTGCAGATGCGATTTTCATTATCGGCTCCCAATCAGGGTCGGTGGTGTCAGTCACGAGGACCTCGCCTTTCCTGAATTCCGAAATATGGCCTGCGTCCTTTATCACGTGGCAAATGCCGGTGCCGATTTTTTCCCCGATTGCCTCGCCTTCAATCAAAATCTTCCCTTTGCCCTTCAGGGAATATTGCTCCAGCACTTTCTTGTCCTTCTGGCTCTGCACGGTTTCAGGGCGCGCCTGCACAATGAATAGCTGGCCTGTATGCCCGTCCTTTGCCCATTCGATGTCCATCGGCGTGTACTTGCCGCGCTTGTGCGAATAGTGCTTTTCAATCACGATGGCCCATTTTGCTAGCTGCAGGATTTCATCGTCATCGAGCGTGAATTTTTCGCGCTCGGTTTCATGCGTGGAAACGGTCTTCACCGATTTCGTGCCTTCATGCGAGTAAACGACCTTTATCGCTTTCTCGCCGAGCTTCTTGCCCAGGATTGGCCTGAAGCCTTTTTCGAAAGTCGGCTTGAAAACAATGAACTGGTCAGGGTTCACTGCACCCTGCACAACGCTTTCCCCGAGGCCCCATGCACCATTGATTAGGGCGATTTTGTCAAAGCCCGTTTCGGTATCGATTGTGAACATCACTCCGGAGCATGAAATATCCGAGCGCACCATTTTCTGCACCCCTATTGAGAGCGCAATCGAGAAATGGTCGAAATTCTTGTCTTCACGGTAGGAAATGGCGCGGTTGGTGAAGAGGGACGCAAAGCATTTCCTGCACGCATTCAGCAAATCATCATGGCCGCGGATATTCAGGAATGTTTCCTGCTGGCCTGCAAAACTCGCGTCAGGGAGGTCCTCGGCCGTTGCGCTGCTCCTTACCGCGACATCAACGCCT
>CABMIU010000008.1 GCA_902386385.1 uncultured archaeon | reverse complement strand
CGCAAGCACACGCAGTGCTTGCCAGCTTCTACCAAACCACCCAACTCCAAAAAATAGATTTCGAAGAACACATGAATGGACTTATCCAAAACAGGCTAAACCCGACAGGAAGCTAAACAGATACGAAAAAACAAATTGGAGGCATTCAGAAGAATGAAAGGCCAAATTATAATTAAGGGGAAAAAAGGCGGCATTGTAATCAGGGCTTTCCTGAATCGCGCTGAAAAATTTGCAAAAGATGTAGAATTGCTTGTATCCGATGCAAGAAATTGCACGCCTGAGACGGAAGCTTCACTAAGGGCCAGGGCAGAAGAACTACAAAGAAGGTTCAAAGTGCTTAATAGAATGTGGGCAGACACTTCTATAATTTTTGAAGCACTTGCAGGCGTACTTAGCTACGGGTACGAAGAAAGTCCTAATCCGATTGAACTCTCAGAGGCACTGCTCCACAGGAGAAATAGAACCCTGAACCTTATTACGCAGGAGATAGAACAGAACCTGCGGAAGTCTTGAATAAAATGCCTGACAAAACCGGTTCGCTTTCCTTATGCGCAGGCCGGAAATGGTTCCGAAGCCGAAGTGCATCGGATTAAGTAACATTTTGCCTTACTGGTTAACAGAAGCAAATTCTAACTCCCAACACGCAAATTCACAGGCAAAATAGCCGGCAGACCTCGGCTAGGGCAAAATTTGGTTGAATGCAACTGCTGCACCTGACGGACCGGCAACGACCTCTGTGAGGGTTAATAAAAGCAACCAAGGGAAAATTGTTGGGGGAAGGCTCTTTGTACGATGACGATAATGCAGCTGCTTTGCCGCAGAAGCCCGTGAGGGAAAGCCCTTTCACCGAGAAATTCGAGGCTTTCTTCAGGGAGCGGTGCATGAAGGCAATCGAGAGGCTTGCGAACAATTATCCCCAAAAGAAGAGCCTTTTCGTGGATTTTGTGGAGCTTGAGCACTTCGACTTCGAGCTCGCGGACGAGCTTCTCGAAAACCCCGATGAGTGCATTGCCGCGGCGGAGAAAGCATTGTCATCCGTTGACGTGCCAACGCTTTCAGAGGACAAATTCACGCCGCATGTGAGGTTCTTCAACCTGCCGCAGGAAAGGCAGCCGATATTAAGGGACATAGGCGCGCAGAACATAGGCAAACTCATCTCAGTTGAAGGGGTTGTAAAGCAAGTCACGGAAGTGCTTCCGAAGCTCAAGTTCGCAACCTACAAGTGCACGCGCTGCGAGGCAACATACAGGATACCGCAGACGAAGAACATCGTGCGGGGCCCGAGCTTCTGCGCGGAGTGCAAGAACAGGATGTTCACCCTCGACGAGGAGTCCAGCGAATTCGTGGATTACCAGAAGATACAGGTGCAGGAGCCGCTTGAACTGCTCAAGGGCAGCGAGCAGGCGACAAACCTCGACATCTACTTCGGGGACGACCTTGTCAACATGATTTCGCCGGGGGACAGGGCGAGGGTTACAGGAATAATACGGCTTAACCCGCCAAAGGAAAAAAAAGTCGTTTACGGAAGGTACCTCGAGGCACTGCATGTCGAAGAAACTGCAAGGGAATTCGAGGAGGTCGAAATAACAAAGGAGGACGAGGAAGTTCTGATGAAGCTCTCTTCCCGCGACGATATTTACGAACTGCTCGTGCAGAGCATCGCCCCGCACATTTACGGCCACGAGCTGATGAAGGAGGCGATTGCGCTCCAGCTCTTCGGCGGGGTGAAGAAAACCCTGCCGAATGACCAGACCGTGAGGGGAAACATACACGTTCTCCTTGTAGGGGATCCTGGAATGGCAAAATCGCAACTGCTGAAGGCGGTTGACCAGATTGCCCCGAAATCCATTTATGTCGCGGGCAAGACAAGCACAGGGGCAGGCCTCTCAGCAACCGCGGTTAAGGACGAGTTCGGCGAAGGCGGATGGACGATAAAGGCAGGCGCGCTTGTCCTCGCTTCCGGCGGAATGGCGATGGTGGATGAATTCGACAAGATTTAGACAGAGGACAGTAGCGCAATGCACGAGGCATTGGAGCAGCAGCAGATTTCAGTCGCAAAGGCAGGCATTGTGACAAAATTCAAGACAGAAACATCGGTGCTCGCAGCGGCCAACCCGAAGTATTCGAGGTTTGACCCCTACCAGCCTTTCATAGAGCAGGTTGACCTGCCCGCATCGCTCATAAGCAGGTTCGACCTTTTCTTCATGATAAAGGATGTACTCGACAAGACAAAGGACACGGAAATCGCGGGCCACATACTCAAGAGCCACAGGGTCGGAGAAATGATTGCCGACAAGAAAAACAAGGGCAACGCGAAAAAATCGAAGGAAATGAAGGAACTAGAGGAGCTCGTGACCCCGAAAATAGATTCAGACACGCTAAAAAAATATATTTCATACGCGAGGCAGCGCATCTCCCCCGTGATGAGCGAATCCTCGATGAAAAGCCTTTCGGAATACTATGTCTCGCTCAGGGAGCAGGGAAGGAAAGAAGGCGCATACTCGGCAACGCACAGGCAGCTCGAGGGCCTCATAAGGCTCTCGGAGGCGAGCGCGAGGATAAGGCTGAGCAATGAAGTCACCATCGGGGACACTGAAAGGGCGATAAGGCTTCTGCGCACATCCCTGCAGGACCTCGTGACAGACCCGGAAACAGGAAAAATCGACATTGACATAATCACATCGGGGCAGACGCACACAATGCTCTCGAACATGAAAAAAGTGCTCGCATTCATAAAGGAAAAGGCACTGGAAACCGACATGGTGCCGCTCGAAGAGGTCCTAGAAAACGGCAAGGCAATGGGGATGGACTCCGAAAAAGTCAGGGAACTGCTCGACAGGCTCGACAAGAGCGGCGACATCTACAGGCCGAAGCACGGGTTCATACGGCCTACTTCTGCGAGGAGCAAGGACAGGTAACAGCAGTAACGCAAGGTCTAAGCCCGGCAGATGAACCAGCGGGATTTGAAAAACGAGGCCGATTAGAAATCTTTAAAACAAGTTCAATTTCTATATGTTCATGGCAAAGCTTCCAAGCACAGAAAAAATCATTGAATTCAACCTCCTCGCCCTGACAATTATCAAAGCCAAGAAGGCTGACCAGCCAAAGGTCCTCAGCAAAGCAAAAATAATGGAAGCCCTTGAAGAATGCGGCAGGGCGGAAGGCGACATATATGACAAAGCAGTTGTGATGCTAAAAGGCATAATTCAAAAACATCCATTCGCAAGCGGCAACAGGAGAACCGCATTCATAGCAACAAAGCATTTCATTCTGACAAACAATGCGAAATTTTGCGTTGAAGATAAACCGGAAAATGCAAGAGTAATGCTGGGCATAAGAGAGCATTATTATTCTGACAATGAGATAAAGGAGTGGATAAAAAATGGGCAAATCAAGGAATTCAAAAGATGAACAAAGGTGCAAAATAGTGGCAGAAGAACTCCAAGAATTCAACAAGCTAATTAAAGGCCATGAAAAACTGCTCAAGGCAATAGGCGAACTTTAAGCCAGCCAAGTGAACAACAATTGCCTTAAAGCTTTTTAGCACCAAAACCAATGCATGGACGTGAAAGAGAACATTGCTTCGCTGCGCAGGGAGATTTCTGAAACCTGCTCGCGAGCGAACAGGAAGCCGGAGGAAATAACAATTGTCGCGGTTTCCAAAGGCAGTTCAATTTCTAAAATCCGCGAGACGCACTCCTGCGGACTCCTTGATTTCGGCGAGAACAAATGCCAGGAGCTTGAGGAAAAATACCCTGAACTGATTGCACTCAAGCCGAGGCCGGACATCCATTTCATCGGCCGCCTGCAGAGCAACAAGGTCAAGAAAGTCGTTGAAATGGCTGATTACATCCACTCGGTGGATTCTCTAGACCTTTTGAGGAAGATACAATATGTCGCGCTGGAAATCGACAAGGTGCAGGACATCTTCCTGCAGGTGAACACTTCCGGCGAGGAACAGAAACAGGGAATGAAGCCGGAAGAAGTCGAGGGCCTGCTTTCAACAATGAAGAACCTGCCTTACAACAATGTAAAATTCATCGGGCTGATGACAATGGCCCCGCTCACCGAGGACACTGAAGCAATCCGCAAATGCTTCCAGAAACTTTATGATGTGAAAGAAAGCCTGAGCCTGAAGCACCTGAGCATGGGAATGACAAATGACTGGAAAATCGCAATCGAGGAAGGGGCAACGGTGCTGCGGATAGGGAGGAGGATATTTGAAGGGTGAATGCCCAAAGAACACTCGCAACCTTATTCTGGGAAGCGCCCTCTTTTCTCATAAATAATTGTTAGTTTTTCACCCACTAACATTAGCAACTCATTTATTTCACGATAATAACTACTAACTGTAGCAAAATCACCAGGGAAAAAAGCACCTAATTGGCGTAAAAATTTTTGAGTTGGCTTATCTGGAACTGATTTTTCGTTTTTTCCCATTCTGTTACCGACTGCAAATTTTATCCACTCAACAGTCATTCTCTTAAGCGATGAAAAATCTTTTTGACTCATTTTTTGCTGCAGGTTGTTCTGTTTCATCGCTTCGCTTGCAACTATTTTGGCAAGAACATTCACTTGACTACGCCGCACCGAACTTCTTGCGACCAAATCGAAATATGGCAATAATGGCTTTTCTGCCCTCTTTACCCCTAAGACACGCATTTTATTTCTCGTAGCCTTCAAATCAGCAGAATGTCCCACTGTTCTGATGAAATAATTCAGGAACCGATTTACATTTCTCAGAGCCATACTGAAAAAGGTATTCAAAGAAGATAATATATTTATTGACTGTGAGCTTTCGCCATAATTCATTGCAAACATCAGTCGCTACAATAGTCATCCTTCGCATGGTTACTCATTTATTCTTTAACCCAATCATCCAATTATTAGTTGCATGAACAAGCAGCTCCTCGCCCAGTTGTTTCTCCTTTTCATCCTCACGCAGGCGCTGGGCCTCTTCGCGGGAAATTATCCGCGTAAACAGGAAGTTTAAATATTATCAAACAGATAGTATAATGGTAAAAATGAACAAATTAATGGCAATCCTCGCTTTAGGGTTAATCTTGGTTTCATGCGGCAGCACAACCAACCAATCGCAAATACAGAATGCCACGGGCGCAGCCCAGGGCCATGGTTCACAATCCAATAAAGAACAGGTGGCTTTCTTTGATTCGCCAGCCAGCCTCATTGCCCATGCAGGAAGCCTCCAGGTCGGGAGCGGCGGGGACCTGAGTTCTATTGCAATTTCAGGAAATTACGCGTTTGTCGGAAAGTCTGCCGGCCTTTTTATCATAGACATATCCAATCCGTCAAGCCCGGTACAGGCAAAAAAGTTCACTCTTTCTGATGCGACACTTTCGGTTACTTCGGTTTTAGCATCGGGCAGTACATTGTATGTCGGCACGGACAACAACCCGGCAGGCGGTGAGTTCTTCATTTTGGACATCAGCAGCCCCCTCGACCCAACCATTAAAGGCAGCCTAGAATTCGGCACTGCGGTCAGCAACAACAGGGGCATTTTTGTTGCCGGAAACACCGCGTATGCGACAACTGTGAACGACAATGGCCCGCTCAACGAATTCCATGTTATAGACATTTCCGACCCAGCAGCACCCGTCGAAACAGGCGGGATAAGCACAACTTACAATCTGAATGGGGTAAATTCAGCAGGGAAATATGCCTATGTGGCGAGAACCATGGGCTTCAACACCAGACAGGTCATGGATATAGTTGATGTGTCGAATGCCGCAGCGCCCCAAATAGTCAGCAGCATAGGCGTTGGCAAATCAATCCAGGGCGGGGAAATAGCAGTACAGGGAAATTACGCATACCTTTCGGTATATGACTCAGCCAGCATTTATGATTTTGCCATTATTGACGTTTCCAACCCTACAACCCCGGTGTTGGCCAAATACTTTTCGCTCGGCAGCCGATCTTTAGCAGTCAACGTTTCAGGCAAGTATGCTTACATTACAAGGGGCCATGACTATGCATTGGGGGCGACAAGCCAGGACTTTTATGTCATTGACATATCCAACCCTCCGAACGCAGCTATCTTGGCGAGCCTGGGGCTTGGCGCCCATTCCAATGATTTGGCGATATCCGGCAATTATGCATACGTTACATGCTGGGGCAATTCCAACGGCAACTTCCAGGTAATTGATATTTCAGGCCTAACCAACCAGGATGTTACCCCGCCCACTGTTGGGGTTACAGAACCGGCTGCAAATGCCACCCTTTCAGGCAACATAAAACTGTCAGCCGCTGCCAGCGACAACATAAGGGTCGCGACAGTGCAGTTCCAGGCAGACGGCGCAAACATCGGGGGCCAGATAACGGCCCCGGACATTGTTTCCCCTTTTACAATTGTCTGGGATACAGCCACGACAGCAGACGGGCTGCACAATCTGCAGGCCATTGCGACCGACACCTCCGGAAATGCCTCCACTTCCGCTGCAGTGCAGGTGACAGTAAACAACGCCGGCGGGGATAAAATCCCGCCTGCAATTTCAATTGCCTTGCCGGCAGCAGGCTCTTCCGCATCCAACGCGATAATGCTTTCCGCCAACGCCACGGATAACATGGCAGTGGCAAGCGTGCAGTTCAAGATAAACGGCAATGATTTCGGCCCCCCGGTGAGCGCTCCGCCCTACATTTTAGTTTGGGACACGGCTGCCTCGGCCGACGGCACATACGCGGTTTCAGCCGTTGCCACTGACACTTCAGGCAATTCGGCAACAGCCCAGGCAATCAGTGTGACAACGGACAACCGCCAGCATTGGTACACGGCTTTCACTCCCATTCGCGAATTCTACGTTTCCCCGAACGGGGCAGGGAACGGCTCTTCACAATCAAGCCCAATGAGCCTTGCCTCCGCGGTGTCCTCGGCAAATCCTGGCGACGAGTACTGGCTCTTGGCGGGCACATATCCTGTCGGGCGACTGATTCTCGCACGCGCAGGCACGGCCTCGAACCCGATTGTCTACCGGGCCATGCCGGGACAACACGCCATCATCAACGGCACTTTTTACATAACCGGCGCATATAATTGGGTCTGGGGATTTGACATCACCGACCCTGGCGGCACTTCAGGCTATGACGGGATAGCCGCCTATTCAAAGGGCACCCATGCCATCAACAATACCATACATGACCTCCTAAGCGGTGGCAACGGCATCGGCGGATGGATGAATGGAGAAGGGCAGGTTTTCTACGGAAACATAATATTCAGCGGCACCACGACCCCATTATCACAGCGCGGCCACAACATTTACACCCAGAACAAGTTTTCGGATTACGGGTACAAGTATTATGTCAGCAACATTTCAATAGACCCGCCACAAAAAGCCTGCAATCTCGTAAGAAACCAAAGCGGAATTGTCACCAGTGCCAATGACTGTTTCACTTTCCACGCATACACTGAAGGCGGCTATATCCAGGGCTTTCACCTTGAAAAAAATATCTTTACCGACGGGCGGGTTTTGCTCGGCGGGTACAACGTGCCAACTGACCACGAGGTAATGAAAAACAATTATTTCTATAAAACTGGGCCGCAATTAGGTTATGCCAGGCCAACCCAGGCCGAGGTGAAAAACAATTATATCGGCAGGGGCAGCATATCGGCGGATTGGCTATGGGGCGAGGGGGAAATCCAATTCACCCAATACGCGCCCAACATTTTCACCGGCAACGAGGTCTATCCCGGCACGGGAAAGGCAATTACAATAAGAACTTCAGCATATACCGTCAATGGAAGGCAGGAAGGGGTGACGCAAATCAGGAAAACCGACATTGTCGGGAACAATATCTACTCCGCCCCATTTTCAGCGGCCTTGAATGCCAATAATTCCAATTTGACATACAGCAGCCTCGCAGCATGGCAAGCTGCGACAACAGCGGCAGGCAATCCTTTTGACACCCAGTCACAGGTCGTGCCGTTCCCGCCTGCAAACAAGACAATTGTCATCCCTAATGAATATGAAAGCGGGCGCGGCAATATCGCAATCTACAACTGGAGCAAGGCAGGGAACGCCAATGTAAGCCTCTCTTCAGCCGTGGCTAACGGGGCGACTTACAATATATACAATGCAAAGGATACATGGGGCAGCCCTGTAGCATCCGGGACATATAACGGCGGAACCGTGAGCGTGCCCACAGGAGGGGCTGAATTCCTCGCATTGGTGGTGACAAGCTCCGGCGCTGCCCAGAACCCACAGTCGCCCACCACATCGCCCGCCAATGACATGAATACTGCAACAGACACGGACATTGACGGGGTGCCGGACAATATTGACAAATGCCCAAGCACTCCGGCAATACTCAAGACAACCGTGAACGCCTACGGCTGCGCAATGCCAATCACTACAAAATTCGACATCAAGCCGGATTTCAACACAATGGACCTCAACTCGGCAAACAACACATTCAGCATAGGCATTTCAGGAACCGGAAAAATCACATTCAGCAATATAAAACTGGCATACGCCCCCAACAGAACCGAAACACGCCTGGACCTCGATTCAGCAATAAACATCACGCGGGGCAGCGTGACAGTCAACACGGCAAATGCGCCAGCACTGAACGCACCGGCAACAATAACACTCTACAATATCAGCATGCAAAACCCGAAAATCAAAGCAGACGGGAACACATGCACAGCATGCACCATACAGTCCTATGGCAGCGGGACAATAATATTCACGGTGCCGAACTTCAATTTACCGAAAATGCAAATGCCGGCGTGAACCAAACACATTGCCTCGAAGCAGCTAACTTATTCTTTAATCCCATCGCCTGAAGGTTGTTAGCATGAACAAGCAGCTCCTCGCCCAGTTGTTTCTCCTTTTCATCCTCACGCAGGCGCTGGGCCTCTTCGCGGGAAATTACCTGCTTGAGCAGGGCATACGCACGACGATTGTGAGCGACAACCCGGAAGGGATGGAGAACGCATTGGGGCTGATTATATGGATTCTTTTCATCACCGCGGTACTGCTTATAGTGATTAAGTTCGCCCCGGAAAAACTGGCCGCATTAATATTCAAGGCAATGGAACTGCTCGCAATATTCGGCTCAGGCATCATTGTCACAATGCCATTAAACATGGGCGATTTGGCTTCAATCCTGATTTGCCTCGCATTGGTGTCTTCGCGCATAATCTGGAAGGAAAACGTCCTGCTCCGCAACATCACGAGCATAATCGCCGCCGCGGGAGCGGGGGCGCTCATCGGCGCGAGCATAGGGACAACCCCGCTCCTTGTTTTTGTGCTGCTCATCGCGGCTTATGATTTCATCGCGGTGTTCAGGACAGGGCACATGGTGACGCTCGCGAAGAGCCTCACAAAAAAGAACCTCTCATTCACCTATGCGATGCCCACGAGCTTGCATTCAACTGAAATTGAAAAAAATGACATTGCAAAAGGACAGAGCCAGGCTGACCGAAGGTCACCGTCTCTACTGCCGCGAGAAGGCGGCAAAGGCCACCAGTATGAATTGGGAACAGGGGACATGGTTGTGCCGCTCGCTTTTGCCGTGAGCGTGCTAGGCGAAGCCACAAAAATTAAATTCATTCCGATGCCATTTGCACTGCTCCCTTCGCTCGCAATCCTCGCGGTATCACTCGCGGGGATATCTTTCACATTGCACTATGTTTCGCTGGAAAAGGGAAGGGTGCTCCCGGCATTGCCGGTGCAGGCAATGCTGATGGCGATTGTGTTCTGCGCGATAAAATTCGCGGGTTTCTGATTATCGGCTAGCCGAGCCTGAAAATCGCCTTTATTGCAGTGAAACCGAAGTAGCCCGCTATCCCAATCAGCAGATACCGCCCAGTCTTGCCGAGGAGGGCTGCGATGAAGAATTTTTTCCAGTCGTAGCGGACAATGCCCGCGGCGATGCCAATGAGGTCGAAAGGGAAAGGAACCAGCGCTCCGAAGAAAATGAAGTACATCCCATTTTCCCCTATCCTGTCCTTGATTTCCTCTATCTTGCCGAATTCGCTTATGCCAAGGCTCTTTATCGCCTTGGAGCCGAGGGTGCCGGTGATGTAAGCGGTCATTTCCCCTATTGCCGCCCCTGCGCCGAGAACAATTGCAACCACGAGCACATCCGGCAAAGTGAGGGTTTCAGCGCTGAGAGCGAGGAAAAGCAAATCAATGGGCATCGGGAGCAGCACTGTCGCGTTCGCGATTATCGAGGCGAGGAAAAGCCCGAGCAGGCCATATCCGCTGACGAGTCCTTTTATGAACCCCGAATTCGTGAAAACAAGGTACATAAACAAAAGGAGCAGCAGGAGCAGGCCAATGCTTTTCAGCAGGCCGGAGAAATCCGCATTTGCAGGGGCAGAATCGGCCTTTTTCGCATCGGTTTTCCAGAGCACCATCATCCCGCCTTTTACGCAATAAAAAGCACTTTTCCTTTAATAATCCTGCTTGTTCAAAAGCCGTGCTACTAATGGCAAAAAATTATGTGTCTCTTGGCGACTGGATTGATGGAACCAAAGACCCAATGCAAGCAATTTAAAAGCCTTTTACGGTGAGAGCCTCTTAACGGGATTTGCCAGAACTTATCGAGGGAGACAATGGAATACGAAAACATGCTTGACAGGCTTTACATGGTGCTGCCGGACAGGACCGCGTCAAAAGAGAGGTTCGAGATGCCGGTGCTCGAGGCGAGCGTGCAGGGCAAAAAGACAATTGTGAGGAACTTCTCACAGGCACTCAAGGCGGTCGGCCGCGACGAGAAGCAGTTCTACAAATACGTGACAAAGGAAACCGCGACAGCCGCGACAATGGACGAGGGCAAGCTTGTCCTGAATGGCAAATTCTTTTCGGACAACATAAACCGGCTTTGGCAGAACTACCTGAACGAATATGTGCTCTGCCATGAATGCAAGAAGCCTGACACGCAGATAATAGAGCGCAACGATGTCAAGGTGCTGAAATGCACCGCGTGCGGGGCAATGAGCGCAATAAGAAAATTATGAATCAGCCTTTTTCTTTTTCTTGAAAAGAAAAAGAAACGCTGGCGAAAAAAGAAAAAGAACAGCTTCGCCGGCAAAGCAAAAATGCAGATGATTGCATTGCACTTCAAAATCCACTCGATGAACGGGCAGCAGGTGCTCGCGTGCTGCGACAGGGAACTACTCGGAAAAACGATTTCTGACAACGAGCGCGAAATCGTCGTTTCGGAATACTTTTACGGCGGAGAAAAAATCTCGGAGCCGGAACTCGCGGGGCTGCTCATGGAAGCCGGGAACGCCAATCTCGTCGGCAACAAATGCGTTGGCGTGGCAATCAAAGAAGGTTTAATAACCGAACGAAGCATAATTAAAATCAAGGGCGTGAATCACGCGATAATAATAAAGCTGTGAAACTTTGGAAGAGGAAAAGGCAAAAACCGCCACGGCAGGAACGGGCACATCCACGGGTGCAATGAACGCACCTGCGGGAAATGCGCCCCAGGCAGGCTACGCACCGGCAAATGCGGCCACTTCACAACCCGCGGCATTGCCGGAAGGCCAGCCACAGTTCACAAAGCTCAGGCTGCCGCACAGGGACGAGCTGGAAATGTTCGGCATTGTCATACAGCTCCACGGCTCGAACCATGTAAAGATTCTCTGCGAGGACGGCAAGGAGCGAGGATGCAGGATTCCGGGCAAAATGAAGAAGAAAACCTGGCTCAGGGAGCGCGATGTCGTCATCATAAGGCTCTGGAGCTTCCAGCCGACAAAGGCGGATGTAGTTTGGAGATTCATCGGGATGCAGGTGGAAAACCTGAAGCGCAGGGGCTACCTGAAGAATTTGCCGATTTGAAACTATTTTCAATGCAAAATCCCCCATTGGCAGATAAATTCCGCCCCTTTTTAATTTGTTTTAAGTGCAATTTCCACAGGAATTGATTTTCTGCAGCATTTAATGGAACCAATCGGGCGGTGCTTTTGAAGGACGACCTTTTCAACGAGGACCTTGATTACAAGATACTCGCGCGGCGCATCGAGGACAAGCGCGACAGGCGCACATTCCAGAAGGTCTTTGACTCAAAGACCCTTGACACGGTACAGGCCTTGGCGCAGAAAGGCCTGTTCGATGTCCTCGAGCACATCATAAGCACGGGAAAGGAAGCCCATGTCTTCATAGCGAGGGACTCCGCGGGAAACAAGCGGGCAGTGAAAATATTCAAGAAAGAAACCTCGAACTTCAAGAGAATGGATGGCTACATAAGGGGGGACATCAGGTTCAGGGATGTGCCGAGGGACAGGCGCTCGCTCGTGCTGGCGTGGACAAGAAAGGAATACAAGAATCTCCTTGTTGCCACGAGGGCGAACCTCAGAGTGCCTATGCCCACCGGGTTCAGGGAGAACGTCATTGTCATGGAATTCATCGGAACTGGCGAAGAGGCCAGCCCGCGGCTCAAGGACACGAGGCCAACAGGGGAAGAATTGCTGGATTACAGGGAACAAATTGCCAGGTTCGTCGCAGGCCTTTACCTCGCGGGCCTAGTGCATGCTGACCTGAGCGAGTACAACCTGCTGGTCCAAAACGGGAAGCTTGTCGCAATCGACATGGGGCAGGCGCTGCTCGTGAAGCATCCGAATGCAAAGGATTTCTTCGAGCGCGACGTAAGGAACATGGCGAACTACTTCACAAAGGCGGGGCGGCCCACAACTTATGAGGAAATGCACGCGATGGTGAAGGCGGAAAAGGAAAGAATGGAAAAGCAAAAGCCGAAAAGCAGGAAGGAAAAGGGATAGAGCGGACTCAAATGAGCCACCCCCGTTCATTCATCTTTCATAAGGCGTTTTCTTAATCTTGTTCCAATTCAGGCCATACGCCCTGCGCTTTAGCCTCTCTGCTCGCGGGAATTCAAATCCCTTCGGCACATTGAAATGGCCTTCATGCCCTGTCAGCCCTGCACTTTCCGGGGTCAATATTTTGGTTGCCGACACTCCGCGCAGCCTTGTAAATTTAAACCTGAACTTTTCCCTGTTGCGCAGGTTTGCAGGAAGGCTTCCACTTGAAGAACTGAGCCAGCTGATGCCCCTGCCCGCATCCTTCTTTTTGGATATTCTCTGCCTGCTCAACCTGTTGCCGGGATGACCTGACATAAAAAATATGGTTTTGGCAACTGATTATTAAACTATTGAAGGCAGTTTCAGTTTATGGAAGACTCTGAAGCCCTCATGATACCACACGACCGCATCGGCGCACTCATAGGCCCGGGCGGGACAACAAAGAGGCTGATAGAAAAAAAAACAGGTACGAAAATAACCGTGGACAGCAGCGAGGGGGAAATTGAAATAGAGGGAAAGGGCGATGCATTCAAATACTGGAAAGCGATAAAGGTCGTGAAGGCCATTGGCCGCGGATTTTCGCCTGAGCACGCGATGCGCCTCCTGAACGACGAGGCAATTTTCGAGCTGATAGAAATCCAGGATTTCACGGGCAAGAGCGAAAACGCCATAAAGTCCAAGCGCGGCAGGGTAATCGGCGAGCACGGCATGGCGAGGGACACAATCGAGCGCGAAACCGGCGCAAACATATCGGTTTACGGAAAGACCGTGGGAATAATCGGCATGCCGGATGAAGTGGAAAAGGCGAAGAAAGCAGTGAGTGCCCTGCTCCTCGGGGCGGGCCATGAAGGGGTTTTTCACAGGCTCGAAAGGGGAAGCAGCGAAGGGTTCGAACTGTGAGGCCGGCGGAAAAGCCAAAAAGGCATTGGAATAAATGGATTTACGCCCTGTCCGAGCGGCAAAGGCCAAATGGTCGATTTAAATTGGTTTCTGTTTTTGGTTGTTTTGGTTGATTCGAGTGGCATCGGAAAAAGAGGAAAAGCAGGAAGCCGCGGAGAAGGCGGAAAGAGGCCTCACAGCGGAGGACATGGCAAAGGATTTCAAGGAGCACTCTGTCGCGGAGTTCTTCAAGAAGAACATGCAGATGCTCGGCCTCACGGGAAAAATCAAGACTCTTACGACAATTGTCCACGAATATGTGACAAATTCCCTCGATGCGTGCGAGGAGGCAAAAATCCTCCCTGACCTCGAGGTGCAGATAAAGGAAATCGGGAATGAATACTACGAGGTAACGGCAAAGGACAACGGCCCGGGGCTGACAAAGGAAACAGTGGGAAAGGCATTGGGAAAGCTGCTCGCGGGCACCAAGTTCCACAGGATGGTCCAGATGAGGGGTCAGCAGGGCATCGGCGCGAGCGGGTGCACGATGCTCTCGCAGATAACGACCGGGAAAGCGGTGCAGGTCATTACAGGCACGGGAAAGGGGAAGCCCCTGAGCCTGGACATCACGATTGACCCGAAGCATAACGAGCCAAAGCTAGCGAACATACAGGAGATAGACAAGGATTTCAAGGGCACGATAATAAGGGCAAAATTCAAGGGCGTGAAATACGTGAACTCCGAGCAGGCGCCGCTCGAATACCTCAGGCGCACCGCAATAGCCAACCCGCACGCGCAGATTACATTAATAGAGCCAAACGGTGAAAAAATAGCATTCAAGAGGACGCACAAGGAAATACCGGCGCGCCCCATGGAAATGAAACCCCACCCGAAAGGGGTGAAGGTGGATGAGCTCGTCACCCTCGCGAAATACTCCTCGGAGCGCAAGGTATCCAGCTTCCTCAAGAATAATTTCGACAGGTTCGGGGACAAGGCAGTAGAGGACATACAGAAGAATGTCTCATTCGACATCAACAAGGACCCGAAGCAGCTCTCATGGGAAGAGGCCGAGGAAATAGTGAACCAGTTCAAGAAAATCAATTTCATCGCACCGCGCACGGACGGCCTCATACCAATCGGCGAACCGCAGATAAGGAAGAGCCTCGAAACCATAGT
This sequence comes from uncultured archaeon, assembly GCA_902386385.1. GTDB lineage: Archaea > Iainarchaeota > Iainarchaeia > Iainarchaeales > Iainarchaeaceae > CABMIU01. The sequence goes on along the minus strand of CABMIU010000008.1, from coordinate 11,734 downwards.
GAAGCCGGAATTCATTTCAGTGGTGACGAGAAAGCCATCCGTGTACAGTGGCGGGTTCCCGTTCCAGGTGGAAGTTGGAATCGCGTATGGCGGAGAGGCAGGAAGGGTCACAGAGGCAAACGAGGAAGGCGTCGCCCAGAGGAAGATAGAGATTATGAGGTTCGCGAACAGGGCCCCGCTGCTGTTTGACTCCGGCGGGTGTGCAATCACCAAGGCCGTGCAGAGCATTGACTGGAAGCGCTATGGCATGAAGGATTTCGAGAATGCGCCCCTCACGATATTCGTGAACCTGATTTCGGTGCACATACCATACACCAGCGCGGGCAAGCAGGCGATAAGCGACGAGGACGAGATAATGGAGGAGCTGAGGCTCGCACTCATGGACACGGGAAGGAAAATTTACACTTTCGTCGGGAAGCAGAAGAGGCTCGCGGAAAAGGAAGCAAAGAGGAAAATGTACTACAAGTATGCGACAGAGGTCGCGTACGCGGTTGCAGAACTCACCGGAAAAAGCAAGAAGGACATCGAGGCGAAGCTGCATTCAATCGTGCTGAAGCACCTCAAGCTCGAGGAACAGAGGGAAAAAGAGGCCCTTGAAAAAGGCGAGATGACAGAGGAGGAGATTGAGGCGGAATACGAGAAGCGCAGGGCAAGGGAAAAGAAAGAGGCGGAGAAAAATGGCAAAGGAAAGAAAAGCGCTGCAGCGGAAGAAAGCGGAGAGGGTGAATAAGGATGACAGACAGGGACAAGGAAGTCACGAAAAAGCTAGAGGATGTAGGCAAGCAGCTGCTCAGCCAGATAGACAAGAGCCAGAGCCCCTCTTACGAGATTCCGGTGAGGACGCTGAACAACATTTTCTTTGACAAGAAAAGCGGAACAATCAAGCTGGGGGACAAGATGTCCGAGAGGCAGTTCCTGAACATAGCGCACAGCAGGAGATTCATGCAGACTGTCCTGGTAGCATCCGAAATCAAGAAAGTAATCGAGTCGCAGGCGACAGTGAGCATCAGGGACCTTTACTACGCGCTCAAGCACACGATAGAGGGAACGCAGGAGAACACTTTCGAGGACCAGGGGGAATCCGACCCGTGCATAGAGGATATAGAGGCTTCGCTTGACCTGCTGCGCGAGGAGCTGCACCTCGCTGCATCGGCAAAAGGGATAATCGCGGGAGATGTCCAGCTCAAGGACGGCAAGGATACCATAGACCTCACAAAAATGGGCTCAGGGGGATGGAGCGTGCCTTCCAATGTGGAGCCGAACCAGATTGAGTTCAAGAAGATGAACGCGGAATTCCTGCTTTTCATAGAGAAGGATGCTGTGTGGAGAAGATTCAACGAGGACCAGTTCTGGAAGAAACACAACTGCATAATACTCACTGGAAGGGGCCAGCCAGGGAGGGGGGAAAGGAGGATGGCGCAGAGGCTGAACAAGGAATTCGGCCTGCCGCTATACGTATTGTGCGATGCTGACCCGTGGGGAATGTACATTTATTCTGTCATAAAGCAGGGGTCGATATCGCTCTCATACTCGGAGGAGAAGCTCGCAACGCCCTCCGCCAAATTCATAGGCCTAACGACAAGGGATGTCGAGGCATTCAAAATCCCGAAAGAGGTCACAATCAAGCTCAACCAGCTGGATGCGAAGAGGCTCAAGGAAATGGAAGGCTACGAGTGGTTCCAGAAGAAGGAATGGAAGGAAGAGTTCGCGAACATGAAGGCTAAAGCCTACAAGCTTGAATTGGAAGCGCTGAGCAAGAAGGGGATAAGGTTCATCACGGAAACCTACGTCCCGCAGAAAATAAAGAACGAAGAGTTCCTGCCCTGATTTTTTGGCGAGCGAAGCGAGCAAGTAGGGCCGAAGGCCGTACACCGTATCGCCGGCGGTTTCCGGCGCGTGCCGCAGAAAATAAAGAATGAGGAATTTTTGCCGTGAACAGCAATTCGAATTTTAGGCATATGCCAAAATAAAAAAAGACCATGCCTTGGCCATGGCGATTTGTTGAATGCCCGGGCAGTATTTGACCTGGGCCGCCCTGCAAAAAAGCTTTAAGCCATTAAGCAGATAACTAAGCATGGCTATTTCTGAACTTGTGAAGAAACCATGGCTCCTGGCAATGTTCCTGCCGGTTTTACTGCTGGTCGTCTTTGTCGCGGCAAATTACGCGAAGCTGCCGCAGGAAAGCACGGGAAATGAAACCGCACCTGATGGCCAAACAGGCAATGCTGCCGCCGAGGCATCGCAGGCACTAGCATGCCCTTTCGAGTGCTGCGAAGCTGGAAATTACTTGGAAAAGCCGTGCTACGGCGCAAAAATATGCGTGAACAACAAGTGCGAGAAGAAAGAATGCCCGTACGAGTGCTGCGACGACGAGAGCTCAAAGGCGGAATACGCTGTGAAAGGATGCGACGGCAACATGCTGTGCGAGGACGACAAGTGCGTGCTGAGGCCATGCTGGAGCGACTGCTGTGTTGGTTCGCGGGGATTTGAGGAAAAGAGCTGCGACGGGAACATGATTTGCAACAGCGGCCTTTGCGAGAAACCACCCTGCCCTGACAAGTACAAGTGCTGCCCCGCGAACGACAAGGAATACAGCGAGAAGGCATGCAGGGGAAACAATGTATGCAAGTTCAGGATATGCAAGGCGCCATGAAGCTTCATCAAGCAGGACAAGCCGTGGCGATAAATAAGTGTTATAAAATGAAAACAAGGCGATTATTCCATGGGCAACCCGAAATCAATTGAGCCTTTCTTCACGCCGAAGAGCGTTGCGGTAATAGGCGCCTCGGAGAAGCCTGGCTCTATAGGCCACACGATTTTTGACAACATGAAAAAATCCGCGGTGGGAAAGCTTTTTCCCGTAAACCCGAAATATGAAAGCATACAGGGCCTGAAGGCTTACCCTTCAATAAGCGCCATCGGCGAAAGGCCGGAAATGGCCGTGATAGCCGTGCCAGCAAAAGGGGTTGCCGCGGCCCTCGAGGAATGCATGAAGCTAAGGGTAAAGGCAGCGATAATAATCAGCGCAGGCTTCTCTGAAACAGGGGAAAAGGAAGAGACGCAGAAAATAGCAGAGCTGGCAAGGAAGCACCCGAGGACGCGCGTAATAGGCCCGAACTGTGTCGGCGTGCTAAACAACCACAACAAGGTGGACACGACTTTCTTCGAGAGGTCGAGGATGAAGGAGCCGAAGAAAGGCACGCTCTCATTCATTTCACAGTCTGGAGCCCTTGGCTCTATGATACTAGACTGGATTGCGACGCAGGAATTCGGCATAAACAAATTCGTTTCCTACGGCAACGCGATGGACGTGGATGAGGCGGATTTGCTCGAATACTTCGGCAAGGACGAGGGGACAAAAGTAATCGCGATGTACCTCGAAGGCGCAAAGGACGGAAGGAAATTCTTCGAGACAGCGAAAAAAATATCCAGGAAAAAGCCGATAATAGTCCTCAAGGGCGGCAGAAACGAGGAAACAAGCAAGGCAACTGCCTCGCACACAGGCTCGCTCGCCGGCTCATCGAAAGTCTATGACGCGGCATTCAGGCAGGCGGGAATAATACAGGCGGATGACCTCCTTGACCTCTTCAGCATCGCAAAGCTCCTCGAAAGGGAGCCTCTGCCGAGGGGGAACAGGGTGCAGATAATAACCAACGGCGGGGGCTTCGGCATTGTCACCGCAGACCAGGTTATCGCGAACGGCCTGGAGCTGGCGAAGATAACTCCTGAAACCGCGGCAAAGCTCAAGGCGGAAATGCCCACGATAACGACCGGAAACCCTATTGACCTGATAGGTGACGCGGATTTCGAGCGGTACCTCAAGGCCATAAAGGCATGCCACAAGGACGAGAATGTCGACATCCTTATGGTGCTTGTGCTGTTCAACCTCCCTAACCTCGAAGTGGAAAAGCTCGCGGGCCTTACAAAGCCACAGGGAAAAATAACAAAGCCGATGATGGTTGTAGCAATCGGCAGCGACTTCACGCAGAAATACCTCGAAAAGGTCGAAAGGGAAGGTTTCACCACATTCAACTATCCGAGCATCGCCGCGAAAGCCCTGAAGGAAGCGGTGGGATACGCGGAATACCTCAGGAAGAAAAAGTGAAAACACAACTAAAGCCGCAGAGATATTTTGGAGCGGGAATGCTATTTCCTTTCGAGAAGTTCCATTGCCTTTTCCATTTCCTCCTCCGCGAGCAAATCAAACAGTTCCTTTGCAGGCACCTCGGAGCCGAAATCTGTTTCCGCGAGATGCCTCTCGAGCAACTCGAACCCGAGGGAAGCGACCGACATTTTCGCCTTCTGTTCCTCGCGCAGGTCGGCTATTTTGCGCCTGAACTCCGAAGCGGAAAAGTTCTTGGATATTGAAAGCAAGGCACGGGGGGAAAACTCATCGATAATGCCCTGCAGGTTTACATCGGAAGGCGAGAGCCCTTTCTTCAGGGCGCCCTTCAGGTTTACCCTCACAAGGGGCTTCAGCCCCGTATTTTCGGCAAGGCATCCTTCAATCTCTTTCCTGCACTCCGCAACAGCCCCAAGGCAATCGGCATCCCTGAGCATTACAGTGCGGTAGAACATTTTCCTCTGCCCTGGAAGCGGGACAAAGGAAAGCCCCTTCGTGTCCGTGTCAAAGAAATGAATCCCTTTTGGCGTTTCGGATTCTAGGCGCTTTATCGAAGTGGCTATCGTGGAGCCGGCGAGGAGAAACTTGGTTGTGCCCAATTCCTGCGTGCTGGACCAATGGAGATGGCCGTTCACTGCAAGGTCAAAGCCACGGGGAATATCATCAAGGGAAAGGGTCGCAACCATCTCATCATCAATGGCCATGAACTCCTTGAAGCCCTGGTGCAGAAGCAGGATGTTGCAGGCGCCAGCCACGGGCTCAGGGTTCCAGAGCCTGAGCGCTTCTAGCGCGCGCTTCTCGGGAACAGCGCCGAGGCCATGCACAACAACTTTCTCTCCGCCCTTTTCAACAATCGCCTTTGCGGCATGGAAGTAAACAATGAGGTCTGCGAACCCGAGCACATCAAGCGCGCTGCGGCTTCCCTTCCCCACATACTCATGGTTCCCATGGATTACAAGGACCGGAAAACCCTGTAGCGGGACATCTTCCTGCCTGCCCCCTTTCTCAATGGAAACCCTGACTTTCGGCGCGATTCCCTTTATGCAGGAAAACTTCTCCATCGCGCGGTAAAGGCAGGAGTGCGAAGGAACGGGGGCGTCAAAAACATCGCCACAAAGGACAGCGAAATCCGAACCAGCGCCAATGCAGATGCTGAGAGCTTTCCCGAGGTTCTCAAAAGCCTCTTCATAGCGCTCGGAGCCATCGCCAAAGCCCAAATGCGTATCGGAAAAAATCGCAACTTTCATTTCACGACCCCAAACCCACCGCTGCCCACAAACGCCCAATGAAATGGCTCAAAGTTACTTTCACTGCACCAGCCCTTCAAGCTTTTTTACCGAAAGTTCCCTGAAATTTCTTATAACCAAATCAGCTATCCCGAAATTATGCTTCAAAGCGAATTTATTCGGGATGGCAACACACTTCATGCCGGCGCCTTTCGCTGATTCGACACCGACAACGGTGTCCTCAATCGCAACTGAATTGCCGGGCCTCACGCCAAGTGCTTTTGCGGCAACAATATATGTTTCAGGATGCGGCTTCCAGTCCCTGACATCATCATACGCTATTACCCTGCTGAAAAACCCTGAAATGCCGAGCCGCCCGAGGAAGAATTCAATGTTCTTTTTCGAATTGTTGGAAGCTATCGCACACGGCACCCCCTCAGCCCTCAGGCCAAGCAAAAGCCGCTCAAGGCCCCTGTCAAGCTCGAGGGATTTTCCCATTTCTTCCATGACCTTTGCAGAAGTCGCCTCGACGAAATGATTCCTGTCGATTTTGATGCCGTAGCGCTCATTTATGTGCTCGACCTTCTTGCTGAAAGTCAGGCCGAGCAGGCCGGAAATGTCGTCATCGGAAATGCCGGGTGTGCGCTCGCGCAGGTACTCCTTCATGTGCTTGAAGTAATAAGTCGGGGTGTCGACAATGACACCGTCAAAATCGAAGAAAACCGCGTCAAGAGCCATAAAAACCAGCCGCCAAAACACCCACACAAGCTAATTTCCCTATTTTGTCCCGCTCTTGAAAATGCCCTCCAGCATTTCCACGGTGATTTCAGCGAGGGAATCAACGACCAAATCCGCGTCAAGGAGGAAGTTCCTGTCATGCGTGTTCGTCACGGCGATAACCTTCATTCCCGCGGAGCGTGCTGACATCACCCCATATACCGAATCCTCTATAACAACACAATCCTTTGGGTTCACGTTAAGCTTCTTCGCCGCTTTCAGGTAGCCCTCCGGGTCAGGCTTGCCTTTCCGGACGTCATCTCCGCAAATAACAACACCGAAATCCTTGAATATGCCAAGCTGAAGAAGGATATCCTCCACAAAAGCCCTGTTAGAGCTCGACACCACTGCAATTGGGTGCTTCCCCGCCACGAGGAAAAAGAAATCAAGGAATCCCTTTATCGGCTTTATGCCCTTTGCCTTTGCAAATAGATAGGCATACTTTTTCTTCACCATCCGGTCGATTTCTGAATCGCCCTTTTCCGGGAGCAGCTCCTTGAAGCCGTCCTTCGAGCGCTTTGAGCCAAGCTTCCTCAGTTCTGAAATCGGCATCCTGACGCCATGCTCCGCGAGGACACGCTGGCTGGACTCGAAATGCAAATCCATCGTGTCGACAATGACGCCATCCATGTCAAAAAGGACCGCATGCATGAAATAAACCACCCAGGAAAACGATTTTATTGCAGTGCACCAGAAAACTTTCTTGACGAATAATGCAGAAGAACCGCCCCCGCCCTGTTCAGCCTCCTAGATGAAACAAGCGAAAACCGCCTTGGCTTGAAGCCGGATTCAAACATGGAAATGCCTGAACCGAAAACAACAGGCTCTATTGTCAGGAAAATCTCGTCTACCAAGCCATTCTCAAGAAAATAACTGTAGGTTTTTGCGCCGCCGAGGACCACGATTTTCCGGTAGCCCATGCTTGAAACGAATTTTTCCAGGCTGGTTTTTTCGGGATTCAGGTAAACAAGATAATCACTTTCCCGCTTCATGCCGCGGACCTTCCGCGTGAACACAATGCAATTCCTCCTTGAAAGCGGCCCGCGTGCAGTTTTATAGGTGTTGTTCCCCACAACCACCGCATCGCCCTCATCGAGCTTTTTATGCAAAAAAACCTTGTCCTCCTTCGAGGACCAATCAGTCATGTGCGCTGAACCCTTGGCTATCCTGCCGTCAATGGTCGAAACAGCCAAAAGGACGAAAACAGGCTTCATGCACATAATTGCATGGCAGCAGGATTTAACCATTACGGCGAAGCAACCATTTTTAACGGTTTCAGCAAGGATTTATTTTGACAAACCAGAAAGGGGAAGCATTGCCTTTTTAGCCAAAGGCCGTTCTTTTTCTTTTTGGTAGAGCTTTTTTCTTTCTGCAAGAAAAGCAGCCAGGCGTTCTTTTTTTCGCCAGCGTTTTTCTTTTCTTCGCAGAAGAAAAGAAAAAGGCTGCTGGGATGTCAGAGCGGTTATGTACCCGCCTGCAGAAACCCTTTTCTTTCTGTTAACACGGAAAGAAAAGCGTTTATGGAAAAGAAAAGTGTTATGCGCGAAAGCGCAGACTCTTTTTCTTTTTCGTCAACGTTTTTCTTTTTCTCTCCGAGAAAAAGAAAAAGGTTGTGTTGCAGTGAGCGGGCTAGGAGGGTTCAACTCCCTCTCCCAGCTATTTAAAATAGCCTAAAACAACTTACGCCAGCCGAAAGTAACCAATCTAGTCTAGACCAGAAATCGATGACGGAATACTTTTATAAGCATTTTAAAGGGAATTTTAAGTATGGAAATGCATTTTATTGATGTTGGATTTGGTAACATGACAATGATGTTTTTACCCAATGGACAAACAGTAATGTATGATTGCAATATTACAGAGGATAACAAAAATCGTGCTCTTTCATATTTGACCGAAATAATGAATACGCACAACAGAAATAAAATTGACGTTTTCATTAATTCGCATAGAGATGCAGACCATATGAGGGGAATCAAAATAATTCATGCACATTACCCAATCCAAAAAATATGGGATTCTGGTGTTCCTGGAACAACACCCGATTCACAAAAATATTTTGATTACATGGATTTGCGTAGGAACATAGGTTACGAAGAAATAAAACCACACAGTAGATGGACATTTGGGGATGTTATCATCAGAATATTTAATTCAAAAAGAAAAAATGGCCCTGATGATGCGAACTACCATAGTATTGTTATAAAGGCGGAATATGGGAAGTCGTCAGTAATTTTAGCCGGAGATACTACTGCGGATGTTTGGAAGGATGAAATAATTCCAAAATATGCAGACGTCGATTTTTCCACAAATATATTACTAGCAAGCCATCATGGGTCTTTAGGTTTTTTTGATGACCCACGAGATGAAAAAAACTACTTCACAGAGCACATTAAAAAAATGGCTCCGGACGTGACCGTAATTTCAGTTAGAGAAAATGACAGTCTACCACACGGGAAAGCAATCGAAATTTATGAAAAATATACGTCCGGAGTTAGTGGAACAAAAATATATAGAACTGATAAACTAGGGCATATAAAATTTGAAATGAAACTGGAGGGCGGGGGAACAATTTCACACCGTAATTAATATGCAAGACAAATTTTCCTATTACGATTTTATTGCAAATATTATTCCCGGCATTTTGATATTGTGGGGACTAAATTTTGCCTCGATGACAAGTAGGTTACTTCAAAAAGCTACAACAAATAATATTGCTACTGACACTTTAACTTTTATTGTTTTGGCGTACATACTTGGGCTTGCAATTCAATTCCTCGCGAAGAATTCAATAGAAATTCTATTGAAACACATTTTTTGGAAGGACACATTTTTTTCTGAGCTTTATTTGATAAAAGAAGCTAACCTTTGCTTTGAATCTACGCGAGAAAAAATATTGGAATATGCGACCAATAAGTTTGGTTATTCAAAGAAACAGCTCAATGTATTGAATACCAAAAATATTTTCGCGAATAAAACAAAACTCAATCTTGCAATGGGGTTATCTCAGCAGATATACCGTTCACTTGATGCTTATACCTCAGATAATTCCTTAGCCCAAAAAGCGCATTTACAAAATATAAAGTACAGCATGTTCAGGGGGATAAGCTTAGCATTTTTTGTGCTTAGCATAATAATTTTACTTGAAAATATAGTTGGATTAGGTTTGGCGATGAAATATTTTATACTCCCATGCATCTTTTTCATTGGTTTTTTATTGTTCTTTATTATAACAAAACAAAGAGGAGAACTTTACATAAAAGGCCTCTTCAATACTATTTTTTATAAAGATTAATTGAGGGAGAAACACGGTTAACATTGAAATTCTTAAGGCAGGTATGTTCCAAAATCGCACACCTTTACGGTTGTAAGAGTGGCCTCTATTTTTGGTTTGTTAGAGAGCATATGCTCTCTGTCGAGCGTGATTAAAGAAGTAGGCTGCCGTATTTTATTCGAGACAAAGTAGGCATCCATCACTATGAGTGAATCCTTATCATGATTCAAAGTTGACAGTATAGTTTGAAATTCCCCTGGATATATTGAACTATACGATACTGGACAATCATCGTGTCTTGTTATTGCACAACCAGAATTGTTCGCGCATAAAATCTGTAAGTCTGTGTAACCCATCTGAATTTCTGAACGTATTTTTCCAAGATATTCATCCACTGTTTTTTGACTTCCTACCGCCGACATTATATCCGAACCACAGTTTTGAATGAATGACCTACAAATTTTTTGCTCGTGTGGCTTTTCAAATAAGTTTTGTGTAGCACGGATAGCCCAGTTTTCAAAGTGCATCATGGACACACCCGATTGATTCTCATAAAGCCATTGTAAAGTTTTACCGACAACCTGTCTGGCTGAATTAAGTACTCCTTTTGCTTCTCCAACAACGCGGATGCTGGTGCTTTTATTGTAGCGCGAATCTAGAAAATACTTTTTGGAGTTTCTGTGCGCGTCCTCAGGCTTCCAATAAGTTATCCTTGCGAGCATCACACTTGTATCAAGAAAGTGTTCTTTGTTTTCATTCATTGAGATAACCCAAAACAATTGCACGCATTACTCCTATTGAAGGAGGTGGCTCTTGGGTTGGTTTTGTAGAGTAACCACCGAGGTTTTTTAGTTGCTGTTGACTGAAAAGGGCCAGCATGTTAGCAAACCCACTTAAGGAGTCTTCGAAATTTTTACTCCACGCCTCTTTTCTATGAGTGTATACAGGGTCATGCTTTTCTATTCTAACCCCTTTTGCAAAACATTCCCAAGCTTCTTCACTGAGTTTGATGGCACTTTCAATAGCGTAAATATCATGCTGAGCAGAAAGAGTTAATAGAGCAGTTATTTCCCCAACCATATTTCCGAAAACTTGATTGTATGTACCATATAACCTATTTGATGGCAAGAGGCTTTCGGCTTCGTACAGATTGTCTATAACCTTTGCGTTATAGTTTTCGATAAATGTTTGAGTTTCATCCTGTTCTATAAACATCTTCAGTTCTTTGAGGCTATCCAAATAGTTGAATTTGTATTGCGGCATGAATTTGTATGGCGCTTCTAAGTAAATTGTTTTCATCAAAGACCTTAGGTTATATGGGTTATTTTCTGCATAAATTTGTTCGAGCACTTTTCCTGCAATAGCGATACTTTTCATTTCAGTCTTTTTTGGTTTTATCTTCAACCGATAAGAATTACCGCTGAGAGTTGAAACTGACTCAAATATTTTATCTTGAGCCAACCCCTGTAACTCGCAACGAATGTCTTCTGAAAAAGGGCCGTGAATATACCAATAAAATTGAAGAACGTTTTTGATTTCTTGGTCATCTATTCTCCTCTTAAGGTCGTATAGAAGTTTATGAAACCAGGTCTCGGACAAAAATGCCTTATCCCCTCTTTTGAATTCGTCAATTTCGGCAATTGTGATTAATAGGTCTCTAACCATTTGGGTTGTTTGTTCGTCTGGCATGCCGAAACCAACTGTTTAGAAGGGTTTTCTAGTTTATTAACCTGTTCACACAGGAGGTATGTCGTGATACATTATCACTCATGATACCCTTAAAAATGTACGATATTTGCAATATGAAAATAAGGGATTACGACGGAATTATCCTTTCTCTAGTTCTACTCGCCGACTGCCTTCAACGCGGTAAATAATTCTTTGTTTCTCTTTGTCAACATAAAGCCCAAGTAGTTTAGCGATGTCAAGAGGTATGCTTGTGCGAAAGTAAACCTTGCCCTTGCTTTTGTGCAAACTGACCGTGCTTGTTTTTTCAATGGCCATGGACATTCGTTGTGAACAACTGGAAATAAAGAACAATTGAGGATATCTTTCTGAAGAAGCTCGGAAAGGTAAACCACATGGAAAGAAGGGAACCAGAACTTAGAGAAAACCAACTTTATTGGATAATGCAGGTCCACGAAAAAGTGCAAAAGCTTCATTCTGAATGGGAAGGCTTTTGACTATTTATAATCGGACTTATTATAGGCTTCGTTGAAAATATCACCCTATCCTGAGGTTGTCTGCTATCATGCGTAGCAGTACCTCTTTGCGTTGTTGTGTTGTTTGGTGGGAATAGAGGAATCCGCCATAAAGCCGCTTCAGTCTGCTGAT
>CABMIU010000007.1 GCA_902386385.1 uncultured archaeon | reverse complement strand
CGTTATTTTCGCCTTTTTCACGGTCGGCTTGTTCCTTCCGAGGGCACGGTCTATAAGCGTCCTGTTTTTGCTTTGCTCTGCATATCTCTGGTTGTAAAGCTCATCTGAAAGGACCGTTGCGACTGTTTTCTGTGTCGTGAGGCTGGAATCGTACGCATTTTGCACGTTTTTCTTCTCGCCAGCTACCAGTGCGCCTGCCAAAGCGCCCATTGCCCCATACCGTATCGCCCTTTTTCTCATTCCGGCCCATGGCCCTATTGTATTTTCTTTTATCCTTTTTCCTTCCCTTCTTCCTGCCCTCCAGCCATGCCAAGCATTGGCAATCTTGCCTTCCCCGAACTTTGGCCTTTGCCTTGCCCCTGGTGCCCCTGCCATTGTAACCCGATTAAATAAATGGCTGGTGATATTTAATTGTTTCTTTTGCATTTTTTGCAAATTCAATTGCATTTTTTTGTCAATTGAATTCTCTGGAAAGGTTTAAATTTGGCGGGAGCATTCTATTTAAGAGTGGACAAAATGGCTTTCCGTAAGTTCTGGGTTTTTGCAGCCCTTGCATTCCTGCTTGCCGCTTTTCTGCCTTTTTCTTTTTCCGCCGCAGCATTTGCCGTACAAACTCCTGACCCGCGCGTTTTTGTTGCTGAGGTGGACATTGACAACCCCGGCGTCGTTACTTACTTGATGAATGATTATATTGTACTTAACCTTCCGGCGAAAAGCGTTGGCGCTATCGCTTCCAATGAAGTCGTTTTTTACCTCCAGTTCACAAAGAAAAACGGGGCAAGCACTGAAAAGGCAGGGGACCAGCTGCCCTTGTTCAAATATGTGCTGGAAAAGGCGGAGAACCTCGGTGCAGGAAAGACCGCGAAATTCACTTTTGTCATGCATTCAATGATTGACGATGGCTTTGTTGATGGCGTGAAAAAAGACTCTGCATGGCCAAGTGAAATTGTCGAGGAAGACAAGGAATATTCGTCAAATTACAATTATCAGGTATCCTCCGGGAAAATCTTTCTATCCAGGGCTTCGCTGCAGGTTGACGAAGGGGACTGGCTCACGAGCGACACCGCGAAAATAACAAAAATGAGATTTACCGTCCCTGCTGACTTTGTCAAGGTGTTGGCGGACAAAGTCAAAAGCATCCGCGGCGGGGCGCCGGCAGTGTCTCCTGCGCCAAAGACGCCCTCCGCGTCGGCAAAAGACTGTACCACAATCGCCGAGTGCCTTGCGCGAATCGACAGGAAGCTCGTTGATGATGTTTTATCGAAAGGCTTTGCTGTAAGGGAATCCGGCGGGGCCGCAAGCGCAGCCCCTTCAGCGCAGGCTCCTGCAGCAAGCCCGGTTGCAGCACCAGCGGCAACCGCACCGGCAACAAGCGGGGTGCCTTCCGCAGCGGCTCCAGTAACTCCTCCCGCTGCAGCGCCTTCAACAACGCCTCCGGCTTCAGCAACAGCGCCTGCAGGCACCCCTGAGATAACCGTCACCGTGAGTGATGACTCGTTGACGGAAGACAAGGCCAGTGCCACTTCATTTGGGCCGGGGCCGGCTCCTGATATAGTTAGGTCTTCTTTAACAGATTGGAAACTCAATGTTGAATTTAACCTGCCGCAGCCAAAAAAACTTAAATTCATCAATATTCATGTTCTAGCAGCAGGTGACTGGTCAACCATTAATAAAGAACAATGGCCTTTGGTTGTTTACTCTGGCGTGGAACAAAAAAATGGAACGCCGCCTGGTTACCAAGATTCCCTTGAATTGCAGTTGCCTGCAGGGAAGAGTTCCCTTGCCTTGTATGTTCAGAACAATTCAAAGTCGACAACTAATCCCGCTGATAATAAAAAATACTATCCCTTGTACTCGGGCGAAGCATATTTCGGCTTTGAGGATGGAACTATAACTGCTGAGATTCCACCCAAAGAAATTCTTGCGCCTGGTGCTGCTCCTGCAGCAAGCCCGGCTGCAGCCGCGCCTCCTGTAGCTCCGGCTGGCACTTCCGCAGTTGGCAATAATCCATTGTATTCTGGCGCGGGTGCACCCGGTGTTGTGCGCACTCTGCAGTATCCGCTCGGCAAAAGGGTTTCGCTCGATAGCGGTGGGTTTGTCGGCCTCGGAGTTTCAGGCCTAAAGGTGAAGCCAGGGGAGAAAGTGCTTTTCTACGGCGAGACCGATAAAGGGGAGCGGTTTGATTTTGCAATGCTAGAGGTTTTGCAGGGCAACAGGGTGCAGGCATGGGTTAAGGATTATTCCTCTGGCCTTGAAGGGGTTTGGCAGGAACAGGGTGCACCCGTTAAGTGCACTACCTCGTTCTGGGAAACCGATTGGACATATGACCCTGTAATTTCAAAGAGCGAGTCGGAAGGCCAGGGCGTCGAGTTCCATGACTTCGGCCCGGCAGCGGGTGGAAAGGAATTGTATGATGCCACGCTTTTTAATGTGAATACTTGGTTATCGGAGAAAAATATTTCCCCTGACGTAGTTCCTGAAGCTGGCGCAGGTGCGCCTGCTTCGCCTGCTGCATCAATCGATGCTTTTGAGCCTTCGAAGGTCAATGCGGTTGTTCTCGAGGTTTTCAACGAAATACGGGCTGAGAAAAAATTAGTCCCATTGACTCTTGACCCTGCACTTTCTGCTACTGGTGAAATTACCAGTGCTTTTGATGTGTCTAAGCTTTCAGATTACTCTGCATTAAAGAACTTTTTCAAAAGGATGTATTATACTGATGATGGAATGAATACTCTTGTCGATGACCAGAAACTGATTTTTCCAGGTGCCTTTTACCCTGCAACAACAAAAGTCGGCATAAGGTCAGTGGTTACTGCTGACAAAAAATGGTCTTTGTATGTGGGATTCTCTTCTACAGGCGTGCCAACTGGCATCAGCCAGCAGCAATGGGAAGAGTCCGGAATCAACATCAAGCTTGAGCAGGCGGTGTTGAAATTCAGAGGGGATATTTCATCGTTGAAGCGTGATTCCGGGCTTGACCGCATTGCCCGTGACGCGCTGAAGTACAGTGCTGATTCCGGTGTAGGGTATCGCCAATTTTTTGATTATAAGCTGGTGGAAATGAACAGCACTGGCGAAACAGTTGAGGACATAGTGAAGAAAGCATACCCCGCTGCCAGTAAAATAAGTGAGTTGGTTGTGGACTATAAACCTGGCACTTACCCATTTGGCGCTAAGAATTATTCCTATGCTTCTTTTGACGACTTGCTTTCTTTGGAAGGCTCTGGTGTTGGCTGGCTTAATGCTTTTTCTGCTAACCGTGTTTATACCAAATTCGGCGTTGCCAACCTGAAAGTCGGGGATACCATAAAGGCGATGGTAATTTTCAGCGATAAATAAACTGCCGTGCAAAATAGCCTTTTTTTCGTATGAATGCCATGGTTCATGCGGTTTTTCTTTCCATTGGCTTTCTGGAATGGCTTCATAGTTTGTAAGCGTTGTCGTGGTGCTCTATTTTAAGCAGCTTGAACCTGTGCGGGTCCTCGATGATTTGCCTGAGCTTGTTTTCAACCGCCTTCCTGAATTCTGGGTTTTTTTGCGTGAGCTTT
>CABMIU010000006.1 GCA_902386385.1 uncultured archaeon | reverse complement strand
GTAGACACGGGGGAGTAGCAACGGGGCGGGAACCGTGCCCCCTTCTACTGATCGCCAAAAGGCCCTCTCTTTTCCTTTCATTTTTCACCTGGGCGAGCGGAGCGGCTAGGGCGTAGGATTATAAAACCGCCCCGCCTAAAAGAAAGCCACGAGATGGGCTCGTAGTCGAATGGTAAGACGCTGCCTTCGCAATCAGAAACCTACGGTTTCCGATACCTTCCCTTTTGGTTCGGCAACCGCACGAAAAAGGCAGAGACTCCGGGTTCGACTCCCGGCGAGTCCACTCTTATTTTTATTATTTTCTCCCGATGCACTAGCCGAGGGGTGGATTTCATGAAATTTGCGAGCTCGGCATTTTTGGTACTGACTGTTTTCGTCCTTTTGTTCGGCTGCGCGGGGAGCGGGCCGGCGGCGCCTTCGGGCGTGACTGCGAAGGGCGTGCCTCAGGGCGTGCAAGTTTCCTGGAGCGCTTCGGCTGCCAACAACGTCATAGGCTATAACATTTACAGGAGCAACGCGGCGGGCCAGCTCGGCGGAAAGCTCAACACCGCGCCAGTCAACGACCTCTCGTTCACTGACTCGGACGTGCAGGACGGGCACACGTACTATTACACTGTGAAGGCGGTAGATTCGAACAACGCCGAGGGCGCGGGTTCGGCGCAGGTGCAGTTCATAGCTCAGCTTAAGCCCCCATCGGGGCTGTCCATAAGCATAAACAACGGCTCGCAATTCACGACTTCGACTTCGGTCTCGCTCGCGCTGTCGGCCACCGGCGCTTCCCAGTGCCAGTTCAGCAACGACGCCTCGGCATGGGGTCCGTGGCAGAATTATGCGCAGTCGGCGCAATGGACTTTGGCAACCGGAGGGGACGGGCAGAGGACGGTTTACATGGAATGCAGGAACTCCGCGGGAGTGGTTTCGCAGACCGCAAGCTCGAGCATAGTGCTCAAGACGACAGGTCCAACCATAACCATGATTTCGCCCAGGCAGGGGGACGTGCTGCCCGTGCGCTTCAGCCTTTCCTTCACGGTCGCGAACGCGATGGGCGAGGCCACGTGCAATGCGAATGCGGACGGCGCGGTAATACCGATAGGCGCTGTCGCCGAGAACGAGGATAATACGCTGACAGTGCTGCTGGCGGATGGCGGGCACGAACTGTACGTGCAGTGCACCGACCAGGTGGGCACTTCGCAGAGCCCGACCGTGGAATTCGAGACTGAGGAGAACCCGGTAAAGCTTACGATAAACGACGGGAGCGGGCACACGACCACCACGGCCGTGAACCTTAACGTCTTCGCGCAGGACGCGGCGCGGTGCAGGTTCAGCAACGACGGAAGCTCCTTCGGCGCGTGGATGCCATTCAACCCCGTGACCCCGTGGACCCTGGCGAGCGGCAACGGCGTGAAGACGGTTTACGCCGACTGCCAGAACAGCAACAACGTTTCGCTCGGGGTGGCGAACGATTCGATAACGCTCGACAACAACCCACCGAGCATCTCCCTCACGATAAACAACGGCGATGCCGTGACTTACTCGCGGACAGTGAAGCTCTACGTCTTCGCGTCAGGCAGCGTGACGCAGTGCAGGTTCAGCGGTGACGCCGGGAGCACCTACGGCGACTGGCAGGCCTATGCAAGCGTCAATTGGTACGTGCTGGCACCAGTTAACGGGATGCACCAGGTCGTGACGCAGTGCAAGAACGCGGCGGGAAGCCAGGGCACGGCTTCGGCCAACATCTTCCTGCAGCTTGCGCCGCCGCAGCCGCCGACCGGCCTTTCGATACTGATAAACGGCGGTTCGAGCAGGACAACGTCCAGGAGCGTGATTTTGACTCTCGTGGCGCGCTTTGCCGACACCTGCCGCTACCAGAATGAAATAGGCTCCTGGAGCGACTGGGAGTCATACACTACTTCTAGGAGCTGGACCCTCTCGGATGGCCAGGGCCAGAAAGCGGTATCCTACCAGTGCATGAATCAGTATGGCATGTCGGGCCTGTCGCAGGCGCAAATCTACTACGGCCCGGAACGGCCCGCAACCGTGTCGGTCAGCGCGCCGGTGCAGGGCCAGCTCTATGATTCCGACAGCATCTCCATCACTTTCACGCCCGATGGCGGCTTCTCGCCATTCAGCTGCACCTACTACTGCAATGGCGTGCCGAGGGATGCGGGAAGCGTGGCATCCGGCGCGACCGTGAGCCGCACGCTGGCCTATGTCGGCATGAACATGCAGACCGAATGCGGCGTGCCGGCGGGCAGCCAGTTCAGCACCTACGTCACGTGCGTTGACGCCAGGGGCAGTTCGGCGCAATCGCAGACAGTAACCTTCATGTGGAGCAAGTGGGTCGGCCCCCTTACCTGAAGTGGCCGAGGTGGCAGGAAATCAGCTCAGGCGCCGGACGGAGAAGCCCGGTAGCTGGCGGATGCTACCGGAGGAGGCAGGGCACGAGAAGACCGGAAGAAGGGCCGCGTTACGGGGGCAGGGGCCAGGCGGAAAGCCTCGCCCATTTTTAAACCTTGCAGGAGAAAAACAACCATGATCGGCCTATTCATCGGGCGGTTCCAGCCCTTCCACAACGGCCACCTCGCGGCCATAAAAGTAATGCAGGAGGAGTGCGAGGAGGTCATCATCCTGGTAGGCAGCTCCCAATACTGCTTTGAGGCCGGCAACCCGTTCACCATAGGCGAGAGGATTGAGATGATTACCGGGAGCCTGAAGGAGGCCGGGATGTGGGGCAAGTGCCAGGTTTTGTCAATACCCGACATACAGAACAACGCGCTGTGGGTGGCGCACGTGAACTCGCTCGTGCCGCACTATGACGTGGTCTATTCCAACAACCCGCTCACGAAGAGGCTTTTCAAGGAGGCGGGCAAGCGCGTCCAGGCCATTCCGTTCCACGACAGGAAGAACTGCGACGGCACGAAAATAAGGAAGATGATGCTGCAGGGAGAGGGCTGGAAGAAGTTCGTGCCGCGAAAGACTGCGGAGCTCATTAAGCGGATAGACGGGCCCGGACGCATGAAGGAAGTCGGGAACGGGGACAAGTTCGCGGACAAGGAAGTTCCGGGCACCTGCCGCTAGCTGAGCTCGATGCTCACGCGCACCTCATCGCCGTCCTTGAGCCGCAGCGCCTTCCTGAGGTTCTCCTTGGCAATCAGTTCTATTACGTCAGGGCCGTAATGGGTGCGCGCAGGCACGATGAGGGCGCCCCGCACGCGCTCGTTTATGACCGCACGGTAGGCTATGATGTCGCCGAAGAGGCGCTTCGATGTCTGGAAGCCGCTGATGAGGGCGCCGGACGAGAGGTCGAGGGGCGCCCGCAGGGCCACGTCGGAAAGCCTGAGATTGAGAGTGCCGGCATAGGGCGTGAAGCCCAGCTTGGACTTGAACTGCTTGCGGTAGTGCGGCTGGGAAAGGTAGTAGCGGCCCTCCATGAGGCCGGCGAAGACCGTGCCGCGCAGGCGCACGACGCCCCGGGGCACGAAGGCGGAGGACAGGATGACGTGCAGGGAGCGCAGGCCCTCGACGCCCTTGGGCAAAAGCGACAGGCCGGCGCCGGTGCGCGCAATTATGCCCGCGCGCTCAAGCTCGATGAGCCAGCGGGAGGCGCTTTGCTGCGAGATGCCCAGCTCGTCGGCTATAGACGTGGACGAGAACTTTACGGGCTTCGCATGGGCCCCTTTCCTGAGGAGCAGGAGCAGTAGCGGCGTGTATTTTGCCTCGACCATGCCCTGCAGATTGTGCAACAGCTTTTTTAATCCTTGTTCGGCTAAGTAAGGGGGTAAACGTTAAGGGAGATAATAAGAACCGTAGGCAAGTTAAAGGGAGGATAATAAGGAACCGTAGGTTCCTTATCCCGCCATAGCTCAACGGCAGAGCGGCCGGCTGTAGTTTGTATGCCCGTCAGGGGAAAACATGCCTCCGCAAAGCGGCGGCAGATACCGGCAGGTTGTGTGTTCAAGGGCCCTTTCTTTGCGAAGAAAGCACCCGCGGAAAGAAACGCGGCACGGCCGAACTAATCACACTGGCGGGACTCGGAAGAGTATTAAAGGAAGGCAGCGGAATTGAGCAAAGCAAGCGTAGGCAAGTAAAAAGTCTGCGAGGAACCAGTGTTCCTTGCCTGGGTGGTGTAGTGGCTAGCATTACGGCCTGTCACGTCGTCGACCCGGGTTCGAATCCCGGCCCAGGCGTCTAGTATCTGTCTAGAGGCCCTAGCGTGTAGGCGTCTAGACAGAGTCTAGAGGCAGAGGGAGAGAGTTCTAGCATCTGTCTAGAGGCCCTAACCATCGACGTGGACTTGTTGCGAAGCTGGTTCACGCGTTGGAGTATATAAAGCTTGTTCTAGGCAATGGACGAGGAGATGTTAGGCAAACGACTGACTGGCCTGTTTTGCGGTTTACGACGTTGGGACACAGGTCATTTCCTAGGAAATGAGGGGTGCTCAAGAAATATTCAGATAACTGCATACCTTCGATAAAAACCTATAAAAACTCGAACGCCTACTTTATTCGCTTCTTTACATTAGACATAAGTAAAAGCGCGTCTACATTTTTTTCTGCAACTTTTTGGTATGCATCTGAGTTTATGATGGACTCATTAATCGCATTCAAGATACCAAATCTACTTATTACATCTGCATGCCCTAGCGCAAGTATGAGATCCTTTACTTGGTCATCTATATATGCTCCGTATAGACGTTCATATCCCAAGAATTTTTTTTCAAGACTATGGAACATAAGGCCTAATTTTCTTAGTTTCTTCTTTGTTAGTTTCTGATTTCTAGGAAGTTCAGTCATAAGTAGTTCTAACAGGCGTCTTGAAAGTTCTATATGGTGCTTTTTCAGTTCCTCAAAAACCTCCAACGCATTCTTGTATTTTTTCTTCAACTCAAAATTCGGTTTCTTTTTAGGGAGGTAAATTTCGAATAAATCGCTTGTTGAAAATAAGAATTCAATTATGTCATTATGCATTCTGAAATAGACGCGGGCTGAAACCTCCGCCCTATTTTTCTCATGTTCCATCTGTGTAAAGCCTTCAATTACTGAGACAGACCACCATACAGCTAGCAAACTTGTAATGAGGCCTAAGACAAATGTATTTAGATCAGGAGTGTAATTTGCGAAATATAATAGAGAAAGCGGTATTATGATGAGAAGAAATAGTGGCGCGTAAGTCACTACTCTATTAAAGAAATATATCATTTGTGTCATTTGTAAGACCGTTTAATAGGAAACAAATAAAATACCACTGCGAATCTTATTTTTAGCATCGTCTAGCGGTCTAACGTCCCACATAATTGTAACCATACTGCTCTAAAATATGTGCAATAAATTAAGTCCCACCAATATCATACCAATACCAAAGACGAGTGGGATTATTTCATCATTTCTGTCTCCATCATCCGTCTTAATAAAACGCAGGGCAAAAGATGCTCCATTGAAAATAAGCAGTAGTGGGACTAGAATTATGAATATATTTGGAATGTTGTTAATATATGCCCAAATAAACGAGAGTTCGAGTGCACCAATCTGTTTTCCAGAAAAGATTAAGGTGGCTTCATTTTCTAAATCAAAATATTTCTTATAGTGCACAAAGAAATATCCCAAAGCAGCAAGAAGGAACACTGCAAGGGAAATTTCTTGATTCAGTATACGGTTTGAAAAGTCCATTTGTGAGATTCCAATTGCGAATAATATACACGAACCGCCAGTCAGAATACCGCTATATCTATCCTCTGTAAAGCGAGTTTCTATGTAAATCGAGCCCAAGGTAGGCCATAGAGAACTTAAGATAAGCAAAACATTATTGCTAAATAATTTCTGAAATGCCTCTACAAGCATAATACTCGCCTTCTGTTTTTTCTAGTGGATAGAAAAAGATATATTCTTTGCTAAATATCTATTTCATATGAAATACAATGAGCGACCCTTAAGTTAGCCGGTGGTATTAAATGGGCGTCTTCCTTGACCGGTTTATCCGCTTAAGTCTTGTTGCTATTCTCTTTGCAGTCTTAGTCATAGGGCCCTCTTTATATTTTTCTGCTGCACTTGTCAAAAATAAGGATGCATTAACACTAATCTTCACGGAGTGCGTTGCCTTTGCAACAATAATCTATGCAGGTCTAACTTGGCAGCTCGTAGATGAAACGAGAGCAATGAGGAAACTTCAATCAACACCTAATGTATCGGTTTATATCGAACCTAGAGAAGAATGGATAAATTTCATAGATTTAAAAATAATGAATTTCGGGCCAGGTGCTGCCTATGATGTCACTTTTTCGCTTGATAAGGATCTAGAAGTTTCGAAAGGAAAATTTCTGTCACAAATTCTGTCTAATAAGAAAATACCTTATATGGGGCCTAATCAAAAACTACAATTCTTTCTCACGAGTCTTGCAGAAGATTTTGAGACAAAATTCAAAAATCCCTTCGTAATAACCGTCAAATATACGGGCAAAGATCGTGAAGAATATAAAGAATCTTTCACTATTGACTTCTCTCAGTTCTATGGCTTTTCTCAGCTTGGCGAGCCGCCACTCTACCAAATATCTAAAAATATTGAAATAATACAAAGGGCTCTAAGTGGATTATCAGATGGTTCACGACGACCTGAAGTGGTAACATATACAAAGAAAGAATTAGAACGTGAACGCCGAGAACGACATAAAAAGTCGGAATCCATACATGATAAGCAGGAGAAACTTAATAGAATTTGAGTCCAATATGGCGGTTGCATGGACCAAGATACAAAGAGTCTTTTGACAATTATCGGGATACTACTACTAGGAAAATTGCTATCAGACGCTCTAAAAGACCATCGTTGTCCTAGGTGTAATTATCCCGTGGACAAAAGCAATATACGATGTCCAAATTGTGGGCAACTGTTAGATTGGAGTCGAGTTAAATGATTCAGGCAAAACAACCTAAAAAGACCGGATGGAGTTTCGCCATTCTCTGCTCCGGCATTGTGACTGGCGCTATACACCTAATATCGATCATTCTTCTTCTTATAAGCGGCGTCATTATACTTTTGAACTACTACACACTGCTTTCTGGTATACTACTCACTGAGCTTCAGAAGACCACCTTGGATTATAGCATTACAATCTTTGCCGGTAGTGCAATCTATTTACTGCTATACACATACGAAGTTGAAAAGATAGTAAAACGGCTCTTCAATGTCAGAGAAGTTGAACTGATAGAGTAATGAATAGTAGCCTTTTTAATAATCTAGTGGCAGATTGAATACATGCAAAGTGAATTTTCCAGGACTGCAATTTCCACCGCAAAAGAGTCTCTTAGAGGCTGGAAAATCGAAGATGACAGAAAACTATATGTTGCCTTAAGGGCGTTTAAACACTATCAGCGAAACGAGCTCAGTTCATACGAAACATCCGAGGCCATAATGGCGTTACTTCGCTCTTGGAATATGGCACGCTTTAATGGCGTGAATGGGCATACACACGCATGGCTTACGAAAAATCTTCCGAAGCTAAGGAAAAAAATAGCCAGAATAGGGTGTAGAACCCGGCTTGAAACCTATTCTCTAGATGTCCCCGAAAACCGCGAGTCAATCACCGATATTTTCAAATTCTTATGTCACCAGAAACGGATAAAATATACCGCCGCTGCAAAAATCCTTTTTGTAATGCAACCAAATTTATTTCCTATGTGGGACGGTGGAATTCGCGAAACATTCGGCTGCTGTGGAAATGCGGAAGGTTATCTGAATTTCATGTGGCGAATGAAACAGCTACTTAAAAATCGCGAATTGAATGGAATTCTAGGCGTACATCCGCCTAAGCTTCGTGCTCTTGACAAAATCTTTTGGGAGCTGTACAGCACATCTAAAGTCAAGTGAAAGCCTTAGCACGGAAAGCATAAAAGCCTAATAAGATGCAATAGTGGCGTGAAAGCGGTGGAAAAATCTGATTCAGAAAAATTAGGAAAAACGTTAGGTGAGCTCCTTGTTGTTATTCTTGTAGTCTACCTACTTTGGCAAGGCTATCTCGGTTTTATGAAGGGTTGGAATGAAGCAGAACGGGCAAGAGGACAAAACACGCCTGCAGTTCAGACAGGTTCTCAACCAGCACAACAACGCGTCTGCACGCCCTATCAACTACAGTGCGAGGCTGATGACGTATACGGATGTTATTCAGATGGTTCAGAGTGGCTATATGTTACCTCATGCCCTTACGGCTGTCAGAATGGACAGTGTATGACACTCAAAGAATCTAATGAACTTCGTCTATGTGATAAAATTCAATCTACCTCTCCTACTGTAAGAACCCTCGCCGCGTCACTTGTAGCACCAACATCCGGTCCATGGAACGATGCCCAATTAATCTCGCTATTTACCTGGATGAAATCGAATATCTATTATGTAGCACATCCAACAAGCGATAATACTGCTGAAGAAACTATTAGTATGAGACAGGGCGATTGTGAGGATCAGGCCGTCCTGATAGTGAGTATGGTTCGCTCAGTCGGAGGAAGCGCAAAACTCATAGGAGATCCGTCCTGCAATCATGCCTTCGCTATCGTATATCTGGGTTCGCGCAATCAGTATCAGCAAGTTGCAAATAGCCTTGCGTTTCAGTACGGTTCATCTCGCCTAGTCCATGCTTGGCACGATTTGACAACTGATGAATATTGGCTAGTCGTAGATCCCGCCGGAGGCGCATATGTAGGGGATATACTGACCTCCTGTGAGTTTACGAAGCCAATAGTCCTCGACTGCTAGCGAACACTTAAACCACGCTCAACTTCGGCTTGAGCAGTAGGTTGTTGTGATTTTCAGTCTTTTTTACTGTCCATTTTCGCATATATGCGTCTGATTATTGCATACGGGATAATTTACTGCTCTATGTTTTTACTCACTCGCAGTTCCGTTTCGTTCGTTATTCGTAGTTTAAATGTCGAAGTTGCATAAACCTGTGGATAACCCTCCTCTCTCAAATCCGTTACAACTTTGTAAATCGCGTTACATTTAACTTCGACAGGCCCTCCAAAAAAGCCATCTGCGTACGTTATTTGGCTCGGTTCCAATTCCCAAAATGCAAATTCATCGTTTATATCTGCAATTAGATCGTTTTTATCGTCATATACCTCAAAATCTAGTACCGAACGCTTATCAAATTTTACATTGCCCGTATTTTCAATTTGCATGGTAATCGTGCGTAAAAAGCCCCGATTCGAGGATGCATCATCACATCTGGAAGAAAAAGAATCCATAGATAGTCTCGCCTCCTTTTTCAATGTGCCGGCAGGCGGCGAAGATGACTGATTAGTTGAGGCGCAGCAGCCGAAAACAAGCAGACAGATTAGAAGTACCGATAGCACGAGTGGGGCTCTTTTCATATTATCCTTCAAAAATGGCTTCTCGTGAAAAGCATAAAAACTAATGCGCCCTCGACAAATTCACCCTTTGCCTATTTCCCCGTTTCCCTAAAGCACCCCTCCAGACAATAAACCGTCAGCTTGGCCTTTTCAGGGCATTTCGGGCCTAGATCGCAGTCCGGGCAAAGCCTGTCTGCGAGGCTGTTGGCTGGCAGGTCGAGGGTTCCCCGCTTCTCGTGAAGGGCGTAAAGGAGCTTCAGGTACTTCCCTTCGGCTATCCTCGAAACCTCGTAGCGGTTTTCCAGCCCGATCCATTCGTAAAGGCGCTTGCTGCCCTTTGAGGAGTTGCAGGAGGGGCAGACCATTATCGCGTTGTCCGTGGCATCCGGCCCACCCCTTGAAGTTGGTAGGATGTGCTCCAAGGTGAGCTTTCCGGTCTTGCCGCAGTAGATGCATGTGTCGGGCTTCTCCTTTTCCTTGAGGTATTCCCTTATGGAGGTGGACCAGACCACCTCGCCGCGTTGGAGCTTCTTGAAGCGGTCCATGACGAAGCCGTAGTTCTTCTTACCGGCACCTGCAGACTCAGAGATGATCTTGGCGTACTGCCAGAGGATCAGGTCACGAATTGTTTTGACGGCTGAGGGCGGCATGAATGGGGTTTGAATGCCTTAAGTTATATATTCATGTACTGATTGTTTGACAATAGATGAGGTCGAACTATGAAAAACAGTAAGATAAAAATTTACGATGCAATAAAAAGAAAACAGAGGATATGCGACTACATTGTAAAAAAGCTAGACGATTTGCAGGAAAGAGCATATCACACTTCAATAGATAAGGAGAGCGAAGAAGCCTTCTTAGAGGCATATATTTTTGCAGAAACGTTTTTCTTCGAAGCAAAATGTATTTTGGATCTATACGTACAATTATTAGTTAAAAAAATAGATAAATTGGCATTTAATTACGACACGATTTACAGGCTACAGCCGCGTGATTCATTCATAGAAGAATTGATTGCTGATCTAAGTGACACGACGGACGAATTATCACTAAAAAGATTCATCAAATATAGGAACATTATAACTCATCAAGATCAATTATATATGCTAGATGGTAGAATGTATACTTCAACCAAAACTAGAAAACGAATTCTAAAAAAATTTTTATTACCCGACAATCCATTTGCATTTGATAAACTTAAATTCTGGGAAAAGAACAAAAATCGTAAAAAATTGAAGTGTTTGCCGGTTCGGATACTAGAAATATTTGCAGTTGAGAATGGATATGTGGCCCAGTTAGTTCCACGCTTGCATCCTGATTTCGATGACTTTAGTCGAGAAATTGAGTTAATCCCGTATATAAAAAAACTTAATTTCAAAGTTAAGCAGATGGGTGAAAATGCCAAGCGAAGCGCCGGAAAGTATGCGCTTCTAAAAGCACAATAGTCAGGTTAAATCTTTCTTATTGGCCTCCGCTACAAGTCCTAATATTCTTTGATGCACAATTGGACACTTTCGTGCTTGGTCTGTCGCAGCGCTCACGCAACCGAATCCTCAATCTCCTTTCTTTTGAACTCCTTCCCGAGGTCCTTGACTGCCTCATCATGCGAGAGACCTTTCTTCCTCCGCCGCTCATAAGCAGACCTGATGAGCACCTTCCTGTCGAGATTGAGCAAATCTCGCATTATCGGGGCACTTATGCCGTGCCTTTGCCTCACTATGGCCAGCTTGTCGTGGAGCGCGCCGCACCACCAGCGCTCCCCGCTCTGCTCCACGCACTCCTTCAGTATTGCGTTCCAGTCCACTTCATTCCGCAGTATTATCGCAACGTCGCCAACATCGCCGTCCCGCTCGGTTATGCCCTTGAACAGCACCACGTCCTCGTCCGAAACCAGCCTTACTGAAAGCCGGCCGTAAGTGGCGAGCGGCACTGAGCGGCGCTTCATGCCTTCCGAAAGGCTGAGCGCTCCGCAAACCTTGCCGACGAAGATGTCCAGCCTGAAGCCGTCCTTGTTCTCCCATATGCCTTCCGCCTTCATGTCCTCGTACTCGGCTTCCAGCTTTTTCGCCTCGGAAAAGCCGAGTTTGCGTATTGCTTGGGCAAAGCCGCGGGAGGCCTCGTGATTCGGGAAGACGAGGTCAAGGTCCTTGGTTGCCGGCTTCTGGCCGCGGAAGCACATGGCGCCTCCGCCAAGCAGGAATACTTCCACGTGCCTGTCAAGGGCATTGCCGATTGCTCGGAACATGCCAGCCAGTTCGTCCCGCGTGAAGGCTTTCCTCATGCAAATGACCTCATCTTCTCGTAGAACTCTGTTTTCTGCCTTAAGCCGTCCAGCTGGCCCTCAACGCCGTATTCCTTGGCAAGTTTCTTAAGCAGGCGCAGGTTGAGCCTGCGCGCATTCTTTGCAAAGAACAGGCCGAGCACGGTGAGGTCCACGTTATACCTGAGGCTTGTGAGCAGGATTGCATGAACCAGGCATTCCTCAGTGCTCAGCTCGCGCCGTTTCCCGTCAAGGTTGAAGTAGAAGTCCCTGTATGAGGTCAGGAATGCTTCAAGCCCTCGTTTGGCGAGGGCGCTTACGCCCGTTTCTGCAAATGCGTTTGGAACGCTTTTGGCGTCCGTGCGAAGAATCACGTGCTTCCTCACCCTGACTGAAACGTTTATTCCCCTTATGTCTTCCTGCATCAGCAGCTGGATGTTGTCGGCATAGGCCTCGGCAAAGGATGCGACCAGCGAGTCGGGAATGCGCACTGTCCCTTTTTCCACTACTGCCGCGC
Source organism: uncultured archaeon (assembly GCA_902386385.1). Taxonomy (GTDB): domain Archaea; phylum Iainarchaeota; class Iainarchaeia; order Iainarchaeales; family Iainarchaeaceae; genus CABMIU01. Next base: position 641 of record CABMIU010000006.1, on the reverse strand, counting down.
CTACCGCGCCCATTTTTCTCAGAAGCCCATAGAGCGTTGCGCGGGAGCTGGAGGCCTCTTCCAACAGCCGGTCTATTTCCACGCCGCCGTTCGCCACCACGAGAAGGTCGATGGCGCCGCCCGAAAGCCATTCTTCTATCTCAGCATTCGGCCTTGAGTCCGAAAGCTGCCTGAACTTCTGGGCGTGCGAGGCGGAGGAGAGCCGGAATATTTTGGTGGTGCCTTTCTTTTCGGCAAGCACAAGATCTTTGGCCAGAAGACCAGCCAAAATACGGGAGGCGAAGCTGGGTTTTGCCTTCAGCCGCGCAGCCATTTCTCCAACTGAGGCATCCTGCGCGCATAGCAGGCGGAGGGCGCGTATTTCAGATTTACTTAATTTTAGATACATAGTATGGAATTAGTTAACTACTACTATATAAAGTTAACTGTTTTTGGATATAAAGTATAAATCAACCACAAATCGCCCACTTCCCTTATTTGTCATATGAACTGTTTATATGACAAATTGTAGTGCGTGAACTACCAACGCCTAAAGGCGTTGGCTTCTTGAGGTGAAGGTTCAGCAGAATGAAACCAGGCGCATCTGCGCTGATTCTGCCTTTGCCTCCTTGATTGACTGATTCAATTCCTTGAACTGATGG
>CABMIU010000005.1 GCA_902386385.1 uncultured archaeon | reverse complement strand
CAAACACTTCAAGCCCTGCAGTTGTTTTCGGGGCAACAGGAAGCTTCACCCTGGACCTTCAGGTGACAGACTTAGGCCCGCCATTGCAGCAAAAGAGCGCAACACTCGATACAACGGTGTTCAGTCCCGGCCAGCTGCCGAGTGTAAGCATCGCCCCGCAAACAATCGAACTGAAGGAGGCGAGCCCTGATGAAACCAAGGCATTGACAATAACCAGGTGGGCATTGGATACAAGCGGTGCACTTGACGTGAAACTGCAGGTGACATCGCCGCAGGGGGCGCGGAATGGCATTGATTATGGAATGGTTGACCAGGGTGGCAATATAATTCCCGTGCCTCCAACAATCACGATTCCTGCAGGCCAGGCATCGGCAACCCTGAACCTCAAGGCGATAGATGATTCCATAGCCGAGCCGGACACGACCGCGACAATAACCCTTGACAGCTCATCGGAATACAGCATTGTCGGCGCCCCGCAAACAGCAATAACCATAATAGACAACGATTCTGCCGGCGTGACAGTGGCTGCCGGCCCATTGACAACAATCAGCGAGAACGGAGGGACTTCAACATTCACGATAACACGCACGGGAGACGCGAGCCAGCCCATATCCGTGAATTACCTGATTGGCGGCAGCGCAGTGCAAGGCACGGATTACGAATCAGCCCCCCCGCTGGGCATGTTAATTTACCTGCCCGCAACAGCAGGGGCGAGCGCAACAATAGCCGTGACAGCAATCGATAATACGGTGCAAAGCCCGCCGACAAAAGACATTATACTTGCCCTGCAAAACGGTGAAGGTTACAGCGTTGGCACGCCCGGAAGCGCAACAGTGACAATCGTGGATGACGAGCACTACACATGCACGGACACAACAAGCCAGCTATGCCAGGGTTCGTGTGATGCTGCAATGCAGGAAGCAGGGGAAGGAACCTGCCAGATAGGACAAACATGCTGCGCTCCAAAAAGCGCTGAGCATTTCACCTGTGTGGACACGCCGGACCAGCTGTGCCAGGCTACTGCATGTGATGGCGTAACCTGGGAAAGCGGGCCAGGAACCTGTTCAGCAGGGCAGTTCTGCTGCGCTCCAAAAGCAACCGGGCAGTTCACCTGTGAGGGCATAGTGGGCCAGAAATGCAAAGCTGCTGCCTGTGACGGCATAGCCTGGGACAGCGTGCCTGAAACCTGCCCTACAGGGCAGTTCTGCTGTGCTCCAAAAAGCATAATTCCCGCAAGCCCTGTGGCCATCAACCTGGTAAAGGTGGAAATCAGCGCTGATAAAGCACAGTACCTCAAGGGCAGCGATGATAATGTAAAGCTGACAATAAAAGCTGAAAAAATCGGCGGAACCTTCACGACCGCGGGCATCACAATCATGGCTGACAGCCCCACTGGCCAAAGCACAAAACTACCTGCCGAAACTGCGAATTTCTCCCCCGGCCAGGGCAACACCTGGGAAACAACCGTTGATTATCCTGCTGGCGGCATCGGAACGCTCGAAAACGGCATTTACAAATTCACTGCAATAACCGCATTGCAGGCAGGGGAAACATTTTCCTCGGACAATTCCAGTTCGGTAGTGATAATCGTTTCAGAAACAAACGAAGCGGTCCCGGAAATTCCGCCGATAATGGCCCTGCTCGCGGCAATAGCGATAATCGCATTGGCAAGGAAAAATAATTGAACTGCCAGAACTGAGCGAAAGCCACCGATGCCTGTCGGATATTCCCGCCCCAAAGGATAGGAATTTATTGCAGGAAGTCAGTATACATTCAGTGGTTTTCTTGGCTCTCGAAGGGTTTGCGCTTCTTTTCGACCTCGGCATGATACTTATTGCCGCCACCATTTTCAGCTTTGCAGCCCGGATGCTTAAGCAGCCGCCCCTGCTGGCTTACATTGCGGCGGGAATTTTCATCGGCCCGATGGTTCTTGGCTCCATGGGCTTCTCAATTGGCGGCATACATCTCGGCGTTGCCACAGGCTCCGACATACTTATGCTTTCGGAGCTTGGCGTTGCTTTCCTGCTTTTCTCGGTTGGCATTGAAACCAATCTGTCCAAGTTCAGGGAAATGGGGAAAATAGCCATTTTCGGGACGTTGCTCCAGGTAGCACTCACAGTGCTGCTTGTAACCATAATGCACTTCCTCTTCAATGCCCTCACATTCGAGCAGTCGGTTTACCTCGGCCTGATGGTCGCTTTTTCCTCGACGGCCATTGTTGTAAAGCTCCTCTCTGATTCGCGTGAGATAAACACGCTCCACGGAAGGCTAATGGTAGGCTTCCTGCTAGTGCAGGACCTCATCGCGATAATCGCAATGCCATTCCTCGCGAACTTCAGCAGCATTCTCTCGGTTGATGTAATCGCACGGCTGGTTTTCCAGATACTCGTGCTGCTTGGCATTGCATATGCCCTCAACAGGAAAGTGTTCCCGAAAATTTTCGAATTCGCTTCACGCTCGGATGAGTTGTTCTTCCTTTCGGCGATGAGTTCGGTCTTCTTCTTCATTTTCCTGTCCTACCTGATGGATTTCCCGATTGCGGTCGGCGCATTCATTGCAGGCGTGACAATATCCACCCTCCCTTACAGCATTGAAGTGATACAGAACGTCAGGGGCGTAAGGGATTTCCTCTCCACGATATTTTTCGTCACCCTCGGCATACAGATGGCCCCCACGATTGCAAATCTGCCCATTGGCCTCGGGCTTTTGATAGTCGCGGTCGTTTTCCTGCTCAAGCCCGCGATTTTCTACGCGATAACCTTGCTCAGCGGCTATGGCAACAGGATAAGCCTCTGCGTAGGCCTCGCCTTGGCACAGGTCTCGGAATTCAGCTTCATAATAGCGAGCCAGGGAAAAGGGATACTGGAGCAGACTCCCGGCCTTTATCCGTTCATGATAACGCTTATTGCCCTGTCAATGGCCATGACACCTTACTTCTACTCCTTCACCCCTTCGCTCTATGATTTCATTGTTACCCGCTTCAGGAAGCCGGTTGAGGCAATAAGGAAGAACCATTTTTTCTACAGGCGCATAAACCGCCTTGCAATGCTGCCTCAGAAGGCGGCAAGGCACATCGTGATATTCGGCGGTGGCACCGTGGGCGGCAGCATTGTCGATGCCCTGTCGCGGGACAACCAGCTCGTCGTAGTCGATTCAGACCCTGAAGTCGTTTCAGGCCTCATCCGGCGCGGGATTAGCGCGATTTATGGCTCTGTCGAGAATTCGGAGGTATGGAGGAAAACAGGCGTTGAAAAGGCAAGGCTTGTAGTGCTGGCAATGCCGTTTTCAAAGCAGTGCATTTCCCTTGTGAGGCATTTGAAGAAGCAGGGCAAGAAAATCACGGTTTTTGCGAGGGCACATTACTTCAGGGATGCGCTCTCGCTTTATGAAGCCGGCGCCGACATAGTTGTGATGCCGCAGGTAGTGGGCAGCAACCTGTTCGTGAAAAAAATAGATGAATTCATCCACACGGGCAGGGCTGAGGAAATGGGCGGGTATAGGGACCTTTTCCTCAAATACCTGAAGGAGAAATCGAAAGAGGAAAGGAAAAGCCCGATTGACTGAGCAAATTGCCATGCTGGCGAATTTTTCCGCCGTTGCGAAGCAAGCTTTATCGGGGCGCGAAGAGCTGAAGATAATGCTGGTCTGGTGCGGCGTGCAGTTCCCGCTGCAACCTTATCCCATTTGGGGATGAGGCCTCGCCCCTTTGGGACAAGGTGAACAGGGCCCCCTTCGGGGGCCTGTCCCGTCGCAGATGGGACCTCCGTCGCTCCGAAGCGGCGAAAGGCTTCGCGGGCCTTTCCGCCGTTGCGAAGCCTTATAAAGTTTCCCGCGGATAATATTTTTTTTGAATGCAGTGCAGCGAATCAGTCAAAAGTTTTTTAATTTCTAATTTTCAGGTTAATTTTTCAATTCCTTTTTTCTTTTCCGCGGGTGGCCCGGAATGGTGAATGCGCGGCTCGTGCTCGCTGACGGCACATCGTTCGAAGGGGAATCCTTTGGCTATCCTTCATCTGCTTCCGGCGAGGTCGTGTTCAACACGGGGATGGTCGGCTACCCCGAAAGCCTCACCGACCCGAGCTACGCGGGCCAGATTCTTTGCCTCACATACCCCCTTATTGGCAATTATGGCGTCCCGGATAAATCTCTCGAAAATGGGCTGATAAAAAATTTTGAGTCCCATAAAATCCAAATTCAGGGCCTTGTAGTGAACCAGTATTCTGAAAAATATTCGCACCACTCGGCGAAAAAATCATTCGGCGAATGGCTCAAGGAGGAAAAAATCCCCGCAATCACTGGCATTGATGTAAGGGCACTGACAAAACTCCTGCGCGAGCGCGGGACAATGCTCGGCAAGATTGTTGTCGGCGAAAACGACGTTGAAATCTGGGACCCGAACAAGGATAATCTGGTTGAAAAAGTCAGCATCCACAAGCCGATAACCTATGGAAATTCACGGAAAAAGATTCTGCTTGTTGACTGCGGGGCGAAGAACAATATAATCCATTCTCTCCTCGCGAGGAATGTGATGGTAATCCGCGTGCCTTGGGATTATGACTTCAATTCAAAGGGCGGGGATGGCGAAGCATTGGACTTCGACGGAATCCTCATCAGCAACGGCCCCGGTGACCCGAAGACGTGCGTTGAAACAATCCAAAACATCAGGAAAGCAATGGAGCAGGAAATCCCTGTATTCGGCATTTGCCTCGGCAACCAGCTGCTCGCGCTCGCATCAGGAGCGGACACCTACAAGTTGAAGTATGGGCACCGCGGCCAGAACCAGCCAGCTTATATTGTCGGCGAAAGAAAATGCTTCATCACCTCGCAGAACCACGGATTCGCGGTGAACGAGGCAACCCTGCAGAAGGGCTGGGAACCCTGGATGCGCAACGCGAACGATGACACGAACGAGGGCATCCGCCATAAATCAAAGCCTTTTTTCTCCGTGCAGTTCCATCCTGAAGCTAACCCCGGGCCGGTGGACACCGCGTTTTTGTTCGATGAATTTCTCAAGGTGCTGAAATGATTCTGAAACCGAAAAAAGTCCTTTTGCTTGGCTCCGGCGCCCTTCAGATCGGGCAGGCCGGGGAATTCGATTATTCAGGGAGCCAGGCAATCAAGGCCCTGAAAGAGGAAGGCATCAAGGTTGTTGTCATCAACCCGAACATTGCCACTGTGCAGACTTCCCGTGGTTTCGCGGATGAGGTTTATTTCCTCCCGGTCACGCCTTTCTTTGTCGAGGCAGTTATTGAAAAGGAAAAGCCGGATGGCATAATGCTTTCCTTCGGCGGCCAGACCGCGCTCAACTGCGGTTTCGAGCTGGAAAAGGCGGGCGTGCTGAAAAAGCACGGCGTAAAGGTGCTTGGAACCCCGGTGAAGAGCATTGAGCTTACAGAGGACAGGGCGCTTTTCAACAGGGAGCTTAAAAAAATAGGCGTTGATGTGCCTAAATCAATTGCCGTGACAACTGCCGCTGATGCGCTTGACGCGGGAAAGAAAATCGGCTACCCGCTCATGGTAAGGGTTGCATTCGCTCTCGGCGGAAAAGGTAGCGGCATCGTGAAAACCGAGGCTGAGCTGAAGGACACTGCCGAGAAGGCTTTCAAGTCTGCGCCGCAAATCCTTGTGGAGGAGTGCCTTGCTGGATGGAAAGAAATTGAATATGAAGTAGTGCGCGATTGCTTCGACAACTGCATTACCGTATGCAACATGGAAAACTTCGACCCGTTGGGAATTCACACCGGGGAAAGCATTGTTGTCGCGCCTTCGCAGACCCTTGACAACCACGAATATCACAATCTCAGGGAACTTTCAATCAAGGTTATAAGGCACCTTGGCATTGTTGGGGAGTGCAACATACAGTACGCACTTGACCCGGAGAGCGACGCCTACCGCGTCATAGAAGTCAATGCGAGGCTCTCACGCAGTTCCGCGCTCGCATCGAAGGCAACCGGCTATCCGCTCGCTTTTGTTGCAGCCAAGCTTGGGCTGGGCTACAGCCTTCTCGACCTGCAGAATTCGATTACAAAAGTGACAAAGGCGTGCTTCGAGCCTGCCCTGGATTATATTGTAGTGAAAATCCCGCGCTGGGACTTGCAGAAGTTCAGGAATGTGAGCACCCGCATCGGCTCGGAAATGAAGAGCGTCGGCGAGGTAATGGCGATCGGCAGGACATTCGAAGAGGCAATGCAGAAGGCAATAAGGATGCTTCACATAGGGATGTATGGCCTCGTGGGCAACAAGGTCTATTTCGAGAAGCTCAGCCGCGAAGTGAGGTATCCGACAGACAGGAGGATTTTCGCTATTGTGGAAGCCCTAGAGAAAGGCATTCCGGTTGCAAAAATAAATGCCGCCTCTAAAATCGACCCGTGGTTCCTTTGCAAGCTCCAAGCGGTTGTCGAAACCAAGAAGGAGCTCGAAAAGCAGGATTTGAATTCCATGGACGCGGGACTCCTGCTGAAGGCAAAGAAGCAGGGGTTCTCCGACAAGCAGATTTCAATGGTCCTCGGCTTTGATTCCGAAATGAAGGTGAGGGAAAAGAGGAAATCCCTCGGCATAACGCCCTTTGTGAAGCAAATTGACACGCTCGCGGCGGAGTATCCAGCCAAGACAAATTACCTTTACCTCACTTACAACGGCAGTGGGCACGACATAAACTTCGCAGAGAGAAAATCCGCAATTGTGCTCGGCTCCGGCGCGTACAGGATCGGGAGTTCGGTTGAATTCGACTACTGCTGCGTCGGCGCGGCAAAGGCGGCAAAGCAGGCGGGCTATGAGTCAATCATGGTGAACTTCAACCCTGAAACTGTTTCAACCGATTATGACGAGTGCGACAGGCTGTATTTCGACGAGCTTAGCTTTGAAACCGTTGCGGATATTTACGAGCTGGAAAAGCCTGAAGGCATCATTGTTTCAATGGGCGGCCAGATACCGAACAACCTGGCGCTCAAGCTGTTCAACCTCGGGTACAACGTGCTCGGCACTTCCCCTGAGAGCATTGACAAGGCGGAGGACAGGCACAAGTTCTCATCCCTGTGCGATTCCCTCGGCATTCCCCAGCCTGATTGGAAAGAACTGACGACAATGGACAATGCAAAGGAGTTCGCCAAAAAAGCCGGTTTCCCGGTGCTTGTGAGGCCATCTTATGTCCTGAGTGGCCAGGCAATGGCGGTCGCATTCAACGAAAAGGAGCTGGAGCAGTACCTTGAAAACGCGACTTCCCTGAGCAAGGAATTCCCGGTTGTGATAAGCAAGTTCATCCTTAATGCGAGGGAAATAGAGCTTGATGCCGTTGCTTTTGGAGGGGAAATAGCGAACTTTGCAGTGATTGAGCACATTGAAAATGCGGGTGTGCATTCCGGAGACGCGACAATGGTCCTGCCACCCCAGCGAACCTACCTGGAGACCGTGCGCAAGATTAAGGAAACAGGCAAAAAGCTCGCAAAGGCGCTAAGGATTTCAGGGCCGTTCAATGTCCAGTTCCTTGCAAAGGACAACGAAGTGATGGTGATTGAATGCAACCTCCGGGCATCGCGCTCAATGCCGTTTGTCTCAAAGGTGCTTGGCCAGGACTTTATAGAGCTGGCTTCAAGGGCAATCCTCGGCCAGAAAATACCTAAGGCTTCGCAGTCATTCTTCGACCTCGACCATGTCGGGGTAAAGGCGCCTCAATTCTCCTTCTCGCGCCTGCGCGGCGCTGACCCTGTTTCAGGCGTTGAAATGGCCTCGACAGGCGAGGTTGCGTGCATCGGTTCCGATTTCGAGGATGCCTTCCTCAAGGCCCTGCTAAGCACAGGCTATTCCATCCCGAAAAAAACAATACTCCTGTCCCTCACAGGCGAAATGAACAGGCAGAAATTTTTGGAGGAGTTCATTGACCTGCATGTCGCGGGCTTCGAGCTTTATGCGACCGAATCAACCGCGGAGTTCATGGAAAAGAACGGCATTTCATGCACCAAAGTGTTCAAGCTCCATGAAAAGGGCAGCCCGAACGTCCACGAGCTTTTTCAGAACGGCAAAATAGACCTCGCTGTTGTCGTTGCCGACCCATTCAGGCAGATTGCAACCGACCCTAAATATGACGTCCGCAGGGCGGCTGTTGATTATGATGTTCCGCTCATCACAAACCTGCAGATTGCCCAGGCATTCACCCGTTCGATACTGAAAAAGTCGCCCAAGGACCTTGAAATAAAGGCGTGGAAGGAATATCTGGAGTGAGCAGTTCTCGACAGTCACACTGCATTATCTATTCCTTTATTGCCGTCGTGTCCTTCCGCCTTTGTCTCAGTCCTTTGCAGTGCTTCCGCCGTCAACCACAAGAGTCTGGCCCGTGATGTAATCCGACTTGTCCGATGCAAGGAAAAGCACCGCATTCGCGATGTCAATCGGCTCGCCCATCCTCGCCAGCGGCACCGAGGATTCGATTCCCTTCAGTGTTTTCTCGTCGAGTTCGCCGACCCCGGGAGTCTTCACCCCGCCTGGGAGCACGGCATTCACCCTGATTTTACTCGGCGCGAGTTCCAGGGCAAGTGCACGCGTGAAACCATTTATCCCGCCTTTGGAAGCGCAGTAGTGCGTGAGCATCGGGTAGCCTACAATTGAAGCAATTGATGAAATATTCACTATCTTGCCGCCCCTGCCCTGCTTCACCATCACGGATGCGGCTTCCTTTGAGCACAAGAAAACGCTTTTTAGGTTGACTCCAATTACCCTGTCCCACTGCTCTTCAACCATATCCTTGAATGGCACGAACGGGAAAATCCCCGCATTGTTCACCAGCACGTCTACCCTGCCGAATTCCCTGAGGGTTTTTTCGAAAAGGCTTTTCACGTCCCTTGCGGAAGAAACATCACATGGAACAGCAATGGCTTTTCCCTTCGCCGAGGCAATTTTCTTCACGGTGCTGTCGCATTCCTGGCCATGAAGGCTGGCCACAACCACTTTTGCGCCTTCCTTCGCGAACTGCACCGCGATTTCCTCGCCGATGCCCCTTCCCGCGCCCGTTACAATTACGACCTGGTCCTTGAAATCCAAAGCAATCCCCTCCGCTGGCTAAAAATCCAGATATACTAGTGAATTTGATTATTTTAATTCGCCGGTTCAATCAAAAGCAATTGGCCTCATGCAAAAGCAATCTATTTGAATCTGAAAATCAGCCCCCTGAACTCAACTACTTTTCCATGCCTTATCCTGATGCCTTCTGACTCAAGCCTTTCAATTTTATTCTTCACGCCCATGGCATAGCCGCCAACTTCGCCGCTGCTTTTCACCACGCGGTGGCATGGCACGCGGGGCGCTTTAGGGTTCGCATTGCACGCATTTCCCACCGCCCGTGAAGAATTCGGCTTTCCAAGCTTCCGGGCAATTTCCCTGTAAGTGGTTACTTTTCCGGCAGGTATCTTCGTGAGCAAGGCCCAGACTTTTTCCCGGAATTTCTTCAAATCACCACCTGAAACTTTGCCCTGGATTGTTCGGCTGACGCCCTGCCGCTTATTGGATTAACTCTCCTTTATAAATGCCCATATCCTGCAGTACCTGCACTTTTGATGTCCCGTGCTGGCCTGTGAACGCATCCTGGAATTCTGAGGAAGTGCCGCACAAGGGGACAATCAATGCCAGGTAATCCCTGTGGTTTGGAAGGTAACCCGTGATGTCATAAACTTTTGAATCATAGGCGACCCAGCAGTCATTTTCCTTGTTGTGCGCAGCAAGCTCTGCGGGTGAAATTCCGGTGCCCTTGGCATTGCCGCTTAGCTGTGCAGGCGGTGCCGGAGTGCTTGGGCTTGCAGCCCCAGTTCCTGCCGCGGTCTCAGGCTGTTTCTGCGGGGCCTGCTGGGCGCACCCGAGAAGCAATGCAATTGCAAAAAGCGATTCAAATGAAACGAAAAGCCCTGAGTTCATATTCATTTTGGATTGATATCCGCTTTAAATTGTTTTGTCGACCAGTTGCCAGGGGTTTTCCGGCCCGTGAAATACCAGGAATTTGGGGGGCAAGGTTCAGCGTTCACCCCAATTGCAGCAGGGAAAGCATTACAATGACGCCGAGCACAAAGCAGATGAGCTGCAACGCGGATTTCCTTGCGGACATTTCCTTGTGCAGTTCAGGTATCAGGTCGGAGCCTGCAATGTAAATGAAATTCCCGGCTGCGAAAGGGACCAGGAAACTTGTCATGTTAGCGACGTAAGCGCCCAGCGCGAGCGCGACAACCGTGCCCAAGATTGCCGTGAGTGCCGTGAGGAAATTGAAGAGCAAGGCCTTTGCCCTTGTGAAGCCTCCATGCATTAGCACGCCAAAGTCCCCTATCTCCTGGGGTATCTCGTGGAAAACGACTGCGAGCGTTGTCGCAATCCCTATTTCGATTCCCGCGAGGTAGGATGCCCCTATGACCAAGCCGTCAATGAAGTTGTGCACTGAATCCCCGATAAGGTTCATCATTGCGAATGGGTGCGGGTGCTCTTCCGTTGTCGGCTCGTGGCAGTGCCTCCACCTGATGAATTTTTCCACACTGAATGAGAAAACTATGCCGGAAATCACGTAAATCGCCACTGATGGGGAAAATCCGGCGCTTTTGAATGCCTCAGGGATTAGGTGTATGAAGGCGTCGCCGAACATCGCCCCGGCGGAAAAGCTGACCATGTAAAGGAGCAGCTTCTTCAGTTTCTTCTGGTCAATTGACAGGGTGAAAAGGCCAATGAGCGAAATCAGGCTCACTATTGCCGTGCTCGCGATTGAGTAAAGCCAGACTGATAGCATGCAACCACTTTGGGGAATTCACTATACCAATCCGGGCTTAACTCTTTTTAAATTCACTAATCGTGTTCTTATTTTACAATAAGCGTTCCGGTCATTTCCCTATGGCCTTCGCCGCATGGCACGTTGCAGAAAAAGGTGAAAGTCCCGCTTTTGTCCGCGGTGAACTCGACTGAAACAGTTTCGCCTGCAGGAATCTCCTTGCTTACCCCGAAGTCCGGCAGCGCAATGCCGTGTGCAACATCCGCGCTGGTAAGGTTAAGCTTTACTGTGTCCCCTTTGTTCACCGTAATCGTTGAAGGTAGGAACTCGAATTGCTTTGCAGTGATGCTGAATTCCTTTGTTGTGGCTGAAGGGCTTGCCGAAGGGCTGCCCGTAGCAGGAACTGCTGATGTGCCTGGGCCGGGGCTTGCGTTCTGCTGGGTGCAGCCGCTTATTGCCACGACAAGCACTGCCATCAAAAAGAATGCGGGCAGATAATTCGCTTTCATATTAATTTTGAGCGTGGCACGCTTTAAAAACGGGCGCAAGTGTTAATTTTGCTTGCCTTTGCCCTGCTTCTTTTCCGTTATTTCCCTGAACAGCGCGCGCGCCGCCTGCTGCGGGCCTTCCTGCTCCATTCCCGCGAGGCCCAACTGGGTTTTTACCTGCCCCACGAAAATCCCTTCCCTGAACATTGCCCTGAAGAACCTGTCGGCGATGAGTTCGTGCTCCTTCATCATCTGGCTTGGCCCGAAAATGTTGGCGTAATACGAGGTGGTCAGGCCAATTTCGTGCGTTGTCCCCTTTGCCAGCCTCTTCCCTTCCTTGAAAACCGCCATCGCATCTTCTGGGTTTTTGAACCTCTCGATGTAAATGCCGCCTTCCGGCTTCGCGTAATTGTTCGCGTAAAGGAAATAATCCACGGGCCAGCCGTGCAGGACCTCTTTCAGTGTCGTTATCGGCACGAGGACACGCGCGTTCGGCTCCTTGTGGGGAATCATTATTATCATCCTGTCCATCTGACCGTAAACATATCCCGATTCGAGGTCATCAATCCTCACGAATGCCCCAGTTTCGGTGCCATAAGCCTTGATTTTGCCTTCCTTTGTGAGCTCGAGGCAGCCCATGTCATCGAACACGACCTTCAACTCGCGCAAATTGTCCCCGCTCAGCACCCTGAATGCCTCTATTGATTCGCTCTTTCCCGCGCCGGAATCCCCGACAAGCACCACGTTGGACTTCTCGCCGGTTTTCATCGTGATGCGGACCATTGCACCGTGCACCGGCATCCTGCCGCGCCTTATCATTATCGCGTTGTGCAGGGTGAGCATCATTTTCTTCACATAGCCGAAGAAGCCGTATTCCCTGTCAGCCGGCACTGCGCCGACCATCATGCCGTTCTTTTCGTCGCTGTAAAAAACGGTTTTTTCAGGTGCGAATTTCTGGAGCGTTTCGTGTGAAACCCCGAATGCATAAATGCCGTCCGGCTGCTTTTTCAGGTCTTCCTCGGTGCATAGCTCGAAAAGGTTCGAGGTAGATATCGCGAGTCCCGTGTAGAAATTGTTGAAGTAAAGGTAAATCACGAGGCTGCCGACCTTTGCGGGGAAGCAGAGCCACTCATCATTGTCAAATCCTATTCCCTCAAGCGGGTTTGACCCCACCAGGGCGAACTGGCCTTTCCTCTTGTTTATTGTCGGGTCAATGAGAATCGGGGGATTGAGGAGCACCTGCCTTATCACGGGAATTCTCTTGAGCTGGCCGTATTCCTTCGGGAGCTTGACCTGCATTTCCTTTGCAATCGCTCCGACAGTGCAGCCCGCGGGCACCTGCCTGAAAATCATCGGGTGCTCGCCCGTGATGTTCTCCTGTATGTCCCTGTAGATTTTCCTCACTGTGTGGTTGAGCTTCTCTATCGTGTCATTGAATGTCCTGTATGGCTTTTTGTCGATTTCCACGCCATTTTTGGACTTCGGGTCGGAGACACAGATGAGGTAGCGCTCGTGCCCGCGCCAGTAATTGTAAAGCTCCTCCACAAACCTGTCAAGGAGGTAAGTGTCCTCAAAAAAAGGCTTGAGCTCCGGGTTTGTCTTCATTACCGTTTCCCTGTCGTCCTTTGCGAGGCGCTTCAGCACGAGCAGAATCAGCTCTTCCTGCTTTTTTTCAGGCACTTTCGGGAGAATCTTGAGGAAATCGGAGTTCTTTTCCCTGAGCTTGTGCATCAGGCTGCCGACGATTTTCCCAAAAAGCTCGCTGTCCATTATCTTGTCAACGTCGCCCCAGTCGAGGCTCGTCGTCCTTATTATGACCTGCTTCCCGTGGAAGAATACTTTTGTCGACATCCCACTTAGAGTAAAGCGTAGAATTTTTTAATGCGTTGTTGGGGTATTTCATGCCAGGGGACATAGCATAACCTGGTAGTGCAACTGGCTCCAGACCAGTTGATCCGGGTCCAAATCCCGGTGTCCCCACACCTTTTTTCACAACTTTTTCTTTCTCTTGACATCGCAACTTTGTAGTTGCGATGCCTCGCCCCCAAAGGGGGCAAGGAAAGAGAAAGAAACCTTGGCACTTAATGGCCGAGGCCTCCCGTGCCCAAAGGGTATGGACGGAAGCTTGGCTAAAAGAAAGAGAACTGCTTCGCTGGAAAAGCTTTACCGAAAAGAAAGTGTCAGCTTCACTAAATATGCACATGCATTTTCCCGTAGAAATAGTGCTTTGCAATCTCCACCGAGAGAAGGTATAGTGCGACTATTCCGGCAATAACCGCGAGGATTGGAACTGGCAATGGTTCGAACTCGAACAAGGCCGCGCCGATTGGCATGAATATTATTCCCAAGGACACGGCTGCCACAAAGCCGGTCGCCAGCATCAACAGCCTGCTTGGCAGGCTGCTGTAGAAGAATCCCCTTGTCCTCAGCACGAAAACGACCGTTATTTCAGTTAGAACCGAGAAAAGGAACCATGCTGTCCTGAAAATGCTGTCAGAAGCGCCGAGTATCGCAATCAGTGAAAAGATGAGCAGCAGGTCAAAGAACGAGCTTATCATGCCGAAGAAGTACATGAATTTTTTTATGAACTCGATGTTCCATTTCTTCGGCTTGTGCAGCATGTCCGCATCTACATTGTCCGTTGAAACAGTCGTCATTGGCACATCCGAAAGGAAATTGTTCAGCAGTATCTGCGAAGGCAGGAGCGGAATGAACTTCAGGAAAAGGGAGGAGAATGCCACGGTGAACATGTTGCCGTAATTCGCGCTTATAGTATTCAGGATGTATTTCGTGATATTCCCGAATGTTTTCCTTCCCTCATGTATCCCGATTCCGACAACTTTCAGGCTCTTTTCAAGCAATATTATATCAGATGCCTCCTTCGCGAAATCCGTCACGGAATACACGGAAATTCCTACATCTGCCGCACGAAGTGCTGGGGCGTCATTAATGCCGTCCCCGAGGAAGCCAACTATGTGGCCCTCCTTGTTAAGGGCTGCCACTACCTTCATTTTCTGTTCAGGGGTGAGCCTCGCGAACACATTGCACTTCATCGCGCACCCCTCGAATTCCAGAGGCTCCATCCGGGCCAACTCATTCCCTGAAACAACCCTGCCTTCAGCGATTTCAAAGGCCACGTCCGCGCATGTTTTCCTTGTTGCCTCCACGCTGTCGCCGCTGAGGATTTTTATGTCAACCCCAAGGTGCTGGAAATGCCTGAGGGATTCCGCTGCCGTTTTTTTCGGCGGGTCGGAAAAAAGCAGGAAACCGATGAGGGTTAGCCCGTTTTCATCATGCCTCGTGCATGTGCTCTTTTCGAGCCGCTTTTCCGCAACCGCAATTACCACGAAGCCCGCCTTTTCATATCCGGAAACCTTCGACATTAGTTTCTGCACCTCTTTTTTCCCAAGCGGCATTTTTCTCCCGCCAACGGCAGCGAAGGCTGACGCATGCATTACCGAATCAGGCGCGCCTTTCACGACCAGGGTTTTTTTCTGCCCAAGACTCACAAGCACGGCCATCCTTCTCCTCTCGAAATCGAATTCAGACCTGTCAAGGACCGAATACCTGTCGGCTTCTGGCCCGAGCTTCTCGGCTTCCGTGCTCATGAGTATTGCCTTGTCTATGCCCCTCCCGATAAGCTTGCTCGCCTTTGTGAGCTTTGCGGAGTTGCATAAAATGGAATAAACTAGAACTTTCCGGTCAGCCTTCGCGTCGAGGTTCACGTATTTTTCCAGCGAGAGGCTGTCTTCTGTCAGCGTCCCTGTCTTGTCGCAGCACAAGGTATCCATGTTGCCGAGGCCCTCTATCGCGTTAAGCTTCTTTACAACCACTTTTTTCTTCGCGAGCTTCAATGCGCCCTGTGACATTGCTATCGTGATTATCATCGGGAGCATTTCAGGCGTTATCCCTACCGCAAGCGCGAGCGCGAAAAGGAATGACTCGAAAAGGCCCTTTCCGAGGAAAAAATTGGTCGCAAAAATGAAGGCGCTCATGAATATTATAATCTTCAGGAGGAAAATGCTGAACCCGCCAATGCTCTTCTCGAATTCCGTTGGCGGCTCGGCCTTCTTGAGGAATGCCGCGCTCTTCCCGAAGAAAGTGCCATGGCCCGTTGCAACAACGGCCCCGAAGGCCTCTCCCCCTGAAACAGTCGTGCCCATGAAGGCGCCATTCCTGATGTCCTGCGGGGATGTGGAACTGGCCTCAATGCTTGGCTCCGTATTCTTTACCATGTGCACGGATTCCCCTGTGAGGGCTGACTCGTTTGCCGTGAACCCGTCGCAGTGCAGGAGCCTTATGTCAGCGGGGACGATGTCCCCGATATTGAGGTAAACGATGTCTCCCGGGACCAGGTCGGCAGCATTTATTTCCCGCACTTCCTCGTCCCTCATCACTTTTGCCCGCATGCTCACATATTTCCTGAGCTCGAGCAATGCCTTTTCCGCCTTGTGCTCCTGGAAAAAGCCGAGGAATGCATTCAGGAGCACTACCGCAAATATCACTGCAGCTTCGACTGTGTCCCCCAGGAAAAACGAAATCACCGCGGCCGCAATAAGAACCAGCACAAGGGCATTCCTGAACTGCGAAGCCAGGATTTCAACCCAGTGCCTCCTGCTTTCAGTGGCGAATTCATTCCTGCCGTAAAGTGCAAGCCTTTCCCCTGATTCTGCAGAGCTGAGGCCCTTCCTTGTCGTGCCGAGCCTTGAAAGCAGGGCATGCTCATGCATCTGCCAAAGTGGCTGCGTTTCATTAGCGCTTTGCATCGGCATTACTAATGGATTAAGTTAATTTAAATGATTCCGCGGCGGTGCAAAAGCCGGTTGATTGCCGGGCAGTCTGCAGGTAAAAATTATTTTTTCCATTGCCGTATCCTTCCCCTGTCAGCTTCCGCCTGGAGTATCCTCTTCACCGCGAGCACATATGCCGCTTCCCTGTGGGTGATTTTGTTTTCCACGCGGGTTTTCTCCACATCCCTGAAAGCATTCGCCATGTATTCCTCGAGCTTTGAGTTGACTTCCTTTTCAGTCCAGTAGTGGTTCGCGAGGTTCTGCACCCACTCAAAGTAACTAACAATCACGCCGCCTGCATTCGAGAGGATGTCTGGCAGGACAACAAAGCCGTTCTTTGCCAAATAGTCATCCGCTTCCGCAGTGATTGGGCCGTTTGCCATCTCCAAAATAATTTTTGCCCTGATGCTTTTCATGTTCTTTTTGGTTATCACATTCTCTATTGCGGAAGGCACAACCACGTCCGCATCAAGCTCAAGGAGCCCTTCGTTGGAGATTTTCTTCCCGATATTCATTTCGCTTATCTTCTGGCCCCTTTCCGAATCAGCGAATATTTTCTTCATGTCAAGGCCCTTCGGGTCATAAATTCCAGCCCTTGAATCCGAGACAGCAATCACTTTGTAGCCCCATTCATCAAGGATGCGGCCGAGGTGCGAGCCTACATTTCCAAAGCCCTGGATTGCAACTGTTGTGCCAGCTTCCTTTTTTCCAGCTGACTTGAGGTAGTGCCTCAGGACAAAAGCCCCGCCGAGGGAAGTGGAGTAAAGCCTTCCGAGGCTGCCCCCAAGAGAAATAGGCTTTCCGGTAATCACTCCAGGGGCCTTGTGGCCAACGACTTTTTCGTACTCATCGAGCATCCAGCCCATTATTCTGGGGTTGGTGTTCATGTCAGGCGCCGGAATGTCCCTGTGCTCCCCGATGAAAGGCGCGTACTCCCTTGCATATGCCCTTGAAAGCCTCTCGAGCTCGCCTT
>CABMIU010000004.1 GCA_902386385.1 uncultured archaeon | reverse complement strand
GGAACGATTTCAGGGCTGTCGAGGCAGGCTGCCACACCTTCGCCTGCCGCTCGGGAAAATGCAGGCCGCTCACGAAATATTACCGTGCAAAAAACGGCGACCTTGTCGGAGAGATTGAAGTGCCCATGGCTGTGGGCCTTGTCGGCGGCGCGACAAAAACACACCCCATTGCAAGGATAAATGTCAAGCTGCTCGGCGTGAAAACCGCTTCGGAATTGGCTGAAATAATCGCTTCCGTCGGGCTTGCACAGAACTTCGCTGCATTGCGCGCACTGGGCACGGAAGGAATACAAAAAGGCCACATGAGGCTGCACGCGAAAAACATCGCGGTAACTGCAGGCGCAACAGGAACTGCGATTGAGGAAATCGCGGAGCGGATGTGCAAGGAAGGGAATATCAGCGTTGGCCGGGCGAAGGAAATTCTTGCAAATGGGCACTAACGCACCGGTTGGCTTAATAAGCGGTAATTTATCTTATTTGGGAAGGAGAGGAAAATGCCACCAAGAAAACCTGTGAAGAGAGCTTTACAAAAAAAAGCAGCAAGGCCGCCACAAAGACCACGAAGAATGTCGAAAGCGCAAATCCTGGAATTGAGACAGGAATTTATTGACGAGTATTCAAGAAGGGGGCATAACCCGGAAGATGCGGGAAAGATGGCAAATTTGAGATTGAAAAATATATTGGACGCCCAATCGCGCAATACGAAAAAAAGGTTTGAAGGGAGGCACGAAGTGGTAGGAAACCTGCAGGCAGAAGCAGTGCAACAGGAATTTCATAGCGGCGGAAAATTGCACGAACAGAGCGCGTATCTGCCTAAAAGCGCGTTGAAAAGAGATAAAGGTGAAAAAAGATGAGCGAAAGGGTAGGAATCGTCGGATACGGCGCATACGTGCCACGCAGGCGCATCACAGTTGATGAAATAGCCCGCGTATGGCACAAGGACGGGAAAAAGGTTTCCTCTGGCCTCGGCGTGAAGGAAAAGGCGCTCGCTGCATGGGACGAGGACACCTCCACGATTTCAGTTGAGGCCAGCCGCCTAGCAATTGAAGTTGCGAAAATCGACCCGACGCACATTGACGCGATTTATGTCGGCTCGGAATCACACCCCTACGCGGTGAAAACCACTTCCTCGATTGTGGGCGAAGCCCTGAACGTGGGCCAGGATTACATGGCCGCGGATTTGGAGTTCGCGTGCAAGGCTGGAACTGCGGGCTTGCAGATTGTTTACGCGATGGCAAAGGCGGGAATGATAAGGTATGGGTTGGCTATAGGCGCTGACACCGCGCAGGGAAGGCCGGGGGACGCGCTTGAATTCACTGCTGGTTCTGGCGGGGCGGCTTTCATTGTCGGCAGCAGCAAGGATGAAATCATCGCGGAAATAAAAGACACTTGCTCATTCACTACAGATACGCCTGATTTCTGGAGGAGACAGCACGCCGAGTTCCCGAGGCACGCCGGCCGCTTTACAGGGGAACCGGCTTACTTCAGACATGTAATAAGTTCGGCAAAGAAAATAATGGAGCGCAACAGGATGCAGCCGAAGGACTTTGATTATGCCGTGTTCCACCAGCCGAACGGGAAGTTCCCTGTGCGCGCGGCGAAAATCCTCGGTTTCGAGGACTCGAAGATAAGGCAGGGCCTTCTGACGCCCCTTATCGGGAACACTTACTCGGGGGCGTCAATGGTTGGGCTTGCCTCGGTGCTTGACGTGGCAAAGCCGGGAAACAAAATCCTCGTTACCTCTTACGGCTCGGGAGCTGGCTCGGATTCGTTCATCCTTACGGTTACAAAGAACATCGAGAAACGCAGGGCACGGATTGCTTTGCTGAAGGCGATTGAGGAGAAGGAATATGTGGATTACAGCCAATACATCATACACAGGAAAAAGATAAAGACGCTGGGTGAATGAATGGACGGAATCCATTATAACTTAAAAGACCGAATTGCATTATTGATAATCGGGGCGGTGGGAATCTCTACAAGATTTTTGTTCCAATGGACGCCCTTAAACATCACCATATCACAATACTTCCGGTTATTTGACTTGTTCTTTCTCGTCGGGATAGTATTTGTTCTTTTTGCAATAATTGGCGACATGGCAATTAATTTTAAGTGGAGGTTCTGATAAAAATGAGAAGCGTTTCAATCATTGGGACAGGGCTCACGAAATTCGGGGAGCACTGGAATCTTAGCTTTAAGGACCTGATAGCAGAGGCCGGGATAAAAGCAATACAGGATTCTGGCCTTGCAAGAAAAGATATCCAAGCGGTTTATGGCGGCTGCATGGCGTCGGGACGTTTCATAGGGCAAGAGCACATCGGAGCACTAATTGCAGATCAATTGGGATTGAACCCTGTCCCATCCACAAGGCTTGAAGCCGCATGTGCATCGGGCGGGGTTGCATTGAGGAACGGGTATATCACAGTTGCAAGCGGACTTTATGACATTGTTGCAGTTGGCGGCATCGAGAAGATGACTGAAGTCAGCACCGAAGACGCGGGCTTTGCACTCGGGGGGGCAGGGGATCAAGAAACTGAATTGTTCATGGGTGCGAGCTTCCCTGCACTTTATGCGCTGATGGCAAGAGCCCATATGCATGAATTTGGCACCACTGAAGAACAAATGGCAGCGGTTTCAGTCAAGAACCACAAAAATGCCATTAACAACCAATATGCGCAATTCAGGAATGAAATCACCATAGAGGACGTGATGAATTCGGGATATGTTGCATCTCCATTAAAACTATTGGATTGCTCTCCAATCAGCGACGGGGCGGCTGCAGTTATTCTTTGCGCCACGGAGGTCGCAAGAAAAATGAAAATAACAGATAAGGCAATTGAAATAATTGCATCAGCACAGGCAAGCGACACACTCGCATTGGCAAACAGAAAAAGTTTGACTAAAATAAATGCTACAAAGGTCGCTGCAAAACAGGCATTTGAACAGGCAAAACTTAAACCAAGAGACGTGGACTTTGCAGAGTTACATGACTGTTTCTCGATTGCAGAAATAATGGCCATCGAGGATTTGGGGTTCACGGAAAAAGGCAAAGGCGGAAAATTCACGGAAGAAGGAAACACTGCAATTGGTGGCGTGATTCCCACAAATACCTCCGGCGGGCTTAAGGCCCATGGCCATCCAGTTGCAGCTACAGGAATAAAACAAGCAATTGAAGCTTACCTGCAGCTTAATGAAAAAGCCCATGGTAGGCAGGTAAAAGGCGCTGAAATCGGATTGGCACAAAATGTTGGCGGAAGCGGGGCCACTTGCGTGGTGCACATGTTCAGGAGAGCTTGAAATGAACTGGAAAATTTACCCTATTTCGGACCGGCAACCAGGGGTCTCACGAATAATAAAAAGGGTTGGCAACCTATTTTTTGACATGAACACAAAAAAAGAGCTAAGCCTTTTCGAATTGCCTGAAAATACCAGGGTTTCACTTGAAGACGATTTTAGGAAAAAAATGTTTGAAACCCTTTTGCATAAATTTGGAAGCTTTTCAAAAACATCTAAGGAATTGGGGTTGAATAAGGGAGAAGATGCCCGAAGATATTTAATTGGAAGAAGCGGAATTCCCCTCAAGGCTTTAGTTGAAATATCCCAAACAACAAAAATTCCGGAGACAGAAATTCAGTTGCACGTGAGTGCTCTTAAAACATTGAAATCCAAGAAAAAAATCGCCATGCCAAATCTCCCCATAAAACTCCTTACCAAAGAATTTGGCCTTGTAATTGGCGGGGTTATGGGGGACGGCAGCATTGAGAAGACAAGAAAAAGAGTTTCTTATTTCAGCGCCGAGCCAAATCAAATCGAGAGTTTTAAACAGGCTGTTTTGAAAACATTTGGCAAAGTGGAATTTGCTTACCACCGGTCAATGGGAGGGACACCGTGTGTTTTATTCCCAAAAATTATTGGAGAAATATTGTGCCAGATAGGTTTGGAAGAAGGCAACAAGAATTACAAGCACAATTTAGGCATTCCAAAACTTTTTATGAAAAATCCTAAAAGCGAGGCAATGATTAGCCTGATTAGAAGGCTGTTTGATGATGATGGAACCGTGGCACACCACCACTGCAACAGGGGAATTGAATTCATTGCGCCGACAATCTTCAGAGAAAATGAAAAAGTGATAGAACCAAGAATATTGATTGATCTGAAAAAAATATTTATGGGATTTGGAATACGCACACACATCCGAAATTATTCCCAGCTTAAAAAACCAAATTCAGAGACAACACACTGCTGGAAACTTGTGATAAATGGCAAGGAAAACCTTCAGATTTTCTATGATAAGATTGGTTTTGGATTGACTAGAAAACAGGCAATAGTAAAAGAAGTGCTTGAGATGTATGTTGAAGGATTGGAGTTTTACCCGAGATTCCATGCCGAAGAAAACTATCTAACTGCAATAAAAGAAATGGCAGAGAAAAACATTAAAGTAACGGCAAATTCCCTGTCACAAAGGTGCAAAAGAAACACGAGGCACATAAGGGAAGTGTTATTAGAATTAACCAAAAGAAATCTTGTCAAAAGGGAACTTGTGAAAAACAGATATTTTTACAAGACAATTGTGGCAGGGGGCGCATGAAATGATTGAAACAACGACAGAGGAAATTCCAAGAAAGAAAATAGTGCAGATACTGGGCGTTGTACGCGGAAACACAATCCGCGCGAGGGGCGTTGGAGGGGACATTGTCGCTGGCTTTGAGAAGCTCTTCGGCGGGCGGATCACGGCGTACATTACCTCCCTAAATGAGGCGCGTGAGGAAGCTTACAGGAAAATGATTTCCGAGGCGGAGAAGCTCGGGGCTGACGCGGTTGTCGGAGTGAGGTTCGTTACATCCGAAGTGATGCCGTATGCAGCTGAAATACTGGTGTACGGGACAGCAGTGAAAATAAAGTGAATGCGAAAAAGATGAAGACATGAAAGTTGAAATGGATGCTGTAAAAGGGAGATACGAAAGGTGAAAAAATGGTTCAGGGAGCATTGCCGCTGCACTGGAGGAAATACCCCGAAAGGTACAGGCTGGAGGGAAATTACAACACCGAGACAGGCCAGGAATTCTTCCCCGCGAGGGTCGTTGACCCCGGCGCGGGCAGGAATGCAAAGCTCTCTCCGAAAGAGATGCCCCGCGAGGGAAAAATACTCTCGTGGACTGAAGTGTTCGTAGGCCCGCAGGGATTCGAGAACGAAACCCCGTATTACCTTGCAATCATTGAACTGACTAATGGGGTAAGGCTGCTCAGCCAGGTCGTTGATTCAGGAAAGGCGAAAGTGCAGATTGGCGCGAAAGTGAAAAAAGTGTTCAGGAAGATTTCTGACACGGATGCCGAAGGCGCGATAGCGTACGGGTATAAATTCAAGGTAAGCGAATAGTTTTTATGAGATGGGAAAAATTAGACGATAAAGCGCTTGTCAGAAATCTGGAAACCCAACAATTGAACCTTGCACTAATCAGTTTTAACTTTAATGCCAATTCAATAATGACGGAAAAAGATGTGGAAAAATACGGCAAAGGCTGGATGGAAAAAATTGACACGATGATTGATAGGGTAATCGGAATTTCCGGGGAAATCCGGGCAAGAAATTTCCAAAGGCAGGAATTGAAAAAACGGGGGATTCGGAATGTCCCTAAGGAAATAGATTTCGAGCTATTTAACTTTTCGCAATGCCACCCGATAATAAGCAGAAAATTCCTGTTTAAATTGAAACAAATAGGGGATATGATACATTCCGACTGGGCAAAGGCTGAAAGGGCAAGAATCAATAAAAAGGAGAAAAGGGAACCACAAATTCCGCTAAAAAGGCTAAGGATGAGATAAATAACTCCAAAATATGTTTACACGGGTGACATTGGTGCCTGGGAAAGGAATCGGCTACGGCAAAACAATCCTCTTCGGCGAGCACTTTGTGGTTTATGGCTTGCCGGCGGTAGCGGCGGCGATAGCGGACAAAACAATTGCGACTGTCGAGGCGGGCAAGAGCGGCAAGGGCATTGAATTCATTGACAACAGGCCGGAGGTGCTGGGCTACAAGGAAACGAAAAAGGACGAAATCAAAGCGGAACTGAAAGCCATAATTGAACACCTCAAAATAGACACGGCAAAAACGCCCCTCAAAATCACCCTCACCGGAGACCTTGAATGCGCCTCCGGAATGGGCGCGAGCGCAGCGCTCGCAAGCTCGGTTGCGAGGGCCCTTAATGAACACTTCAAATTAGGGTTTGATGACGAAAGGATAAATGAAATCGCGTTCATCGCGGAAACCGCAGGCTCCGGAACGCCGAGCGGGATTGACAACACCTGCGCGACCTATGGCGGGATGATTATATTCGAGAAAAACCTCGCAGGCGGAAAAAACAAAATCGAGCTGCTGAAAGTGAAAAAGCCGCTGCACATAGTGCTTGCAAGCACGGGCATAACACAGGAAACGAAAAACGTGGTGGCGGAAGTGAAGAGGCGGAAGGAAAAGGAGCCGCAGAAATATGGAAGGATTTTTTCGGATTACCGGAAAATACTCAATGACGCCCTCGTGGCTTTGGAAAATGGGGACGCTGAAAAAACAGGGGAATTAATGTACCTGAATCAGGACCTCCTGCGCGAAATGTCCCTTAGCTGCCCTGAAATAGAAAGGATAATTTTGGTTGCAAGGGAAAACGGCGCACTCGGGGCAAAGCTGACCGGGACAGGAAGGGGCGGCACCGTGATATGCCTCGCGCAGGATGCAAAGGCGCAGCGAAAAATAGCCAAGGCCATTGAGGCAGCCGGGTTTGGTACCCACATGACAAAAATAGGGGCAATGGCATGAAAGCGACTGCAACCGCGAACGCGAACATCGCATTGGCGAAGTACTGGGGCCAGAGGGACATAGCATTGACCCTGCCTGCAAATTCGAGCATTTCAATGACGCTTGACGGCCTCTCGACAAAAACCACGGTTGAATTTTCCGGAGGGCTTAAGCAGGACAGCCTCAAAATTGACGGCCACGCGGCTTCGCGGGAAGAAATTGCAAGGACATCGGGGTTTCTGGACATTGTCAGGAAAATGCACGGAACCCAAATCTTTGCGCGGGTTGAAAGCGAAAACAATTTCCCGAAATCAGCGGGCCTGGCGAGTTCGGCTTCGGGGTTTGCTGCCCTTGCACTCGCAGCAACAAGGGCGTTGGGCATGGAACTCGATGCGATAGAGTTGAGCAAGCTCGCGAGAAGGGGGAGCGGCTCTGCCTCAAGGAGCGTTTTCGGCGGGTTCGTTGAATGGAAGAAAGGCAGCAGGGAAGACGGTTCTGACTGCTATGCCACGCCGATAGCGCCGAAGGAGCACTGGCCTGAACTGAAAATGATTGTCGCGGTGCTCACGAAAAAGGAGAAAGCGGTTTCATCTGAGAAAGGGATGCAGCTCACAATGAGCACTTCTCCTCTCTACAATGCATGGCTCGGCAGCGCTGATTCCGACCTCGAAGCCGCGAGGGAAGCGATACTGGAAAAGGACTTCAACGGCCTCGGGAAAACTGCTGAAATGAACTGCCTCAAAATGCACTCGACAATGCTCACGACAGAGCCGCACCTAATTTACTGGGAACCTGAAACAATAGGGCTGATGAAAGGCATAATGGGGCTGCGCGAGGACGGCGTGGAATGTTACTTCACCATAGATGCCGGGCCGCAGGTGAAGGTGCTCTGCCTCGAAAAGGACGCAAAAAGGATAGTGAAATACCTTTCATTCCTTCCCGGCGTGAAGGAAACGCGGGTATGCGGAACTGGGGAAGGGGCAAGAATCGCCAAGCAGGGGCTGTTCTGAATGAAGGACAAGGCAATAACCATCAGGCTTATTGGGAAAGTGCCGGACCAAATGATAGAAGAGTTCTTCGAAGCATGCGTGCCGACAATAGCGCAACAAGAACATTACCGGGCAAAAATAAAAAACAGCACGATAATAGTAGGGGCATTTGATGGTGATGAACTTGCAGGGTTTACATGCGGAAATAGATCCTCCCCTTCACAAGTATTTGAAGGGACAGGAATTTATGTCAAACCAGAATATCGAAAGAAAGGAACGTGGAAAAAAGCAGGGGTCGGGCAAAGGCTTACAACAAGACTTATAATGGAAGCCAGGAAAAACGGTTTTCGGGAGTTTGTTGGCAGGGATTTAACGCTGGAGTGCTTTAGGGGCATGCAAGGAATAGCCGCACGCATGAGGGCAAAAGGAGAAAAAGCACGCCCTTTCGAAATGAGTTTTGGCGAGTCAGATTCTAATCATAGAGAAACGATAGCATCGAACTTTAAAGGAATGAAAATAAAACCGAGGTAAAGTTATGCCGGAAATCCTCGACCTCGTGAACGAAAAGGACGAAGTAATCGGCACAGCGCCGCGGGAGGAAGTGATACAGAAGAGGCTCCTCCACAGGTGCGCAGACGTTTATGCGATTTACAACGGGAAAATTGTGATTGAAATAAGGGCTGCCTCAAAATGCCAGAGGCCCCTGAATTACAGCGTTATGGAGGAAACCTTGCACACCGGGGAAAAATATGAAGCTGCCGCAATCAGGGGCATCAGCGAGGAACTCGGGCTAAAGGCGAAATGGATAAAAAAAATCGGGAAAAACCTAACACGAGACCCTGAAAACGGGAACCAGCACTTCAACGGGGTTTTTGTCGCGGAATGCGAAGGCGAAATAAAAATAGACAAAAACGAGGTCGAGGAAGCCGTGCTCATGGATTTCGGGAAAATCAGGGAACTGCTTAAGAGGGAAAAGAAAGTGAGCCCCGCGCTCAGGGAAAGCTTCGGGATGTTCAAAAAATACTTGAACAGCAAAGGGAAAACACTGCGAACTGGTTGGGAAAATGAAGCCTGAAAAAAGCAAAGCGGAAAAAAGAACGAAGCTCATTGTCGCAATCACCGGGGCTAGCGGGGCGAACTATGCGGTCGCCTTGCTCCGCGCGTTGAAGGAAAAGGGAATTGAGGTTCACTTGGTTGTAAGCGAGTGGGCGGAAGAAACCCTGAAACTCGAAACCGGCATGAAAACAAACGACCTCAAAAAAATCGTCCACAGGGCCTATGCCAATGACGACCTTGCCGCACCAATTGCGAGCAGCTCTTTCCTCTGCGACGGGATGATTGTTATGCCCTGCACGCTCAAAACAGCCTCGGAGATAGCGAATGCACATTGCGGCACATTAATCTCAAGGGCGGCTGACAATACCCTCAAAATGCGGGGGCGTCTCGTTGTCGGGGTCCGTGAGACGCCACTGAGCACGCCAGCACTCGAACAGCTGCATAAAATTTCAATTGCCGGGGGCATTGTGATGCCCCTTTGCCCTGCATTTTACCACAAACCAAAGGAAATTAAGGATTTGGAGGCATTCATTGTGGGAAAGGCATTGGATTGCCTCGGAATTGGAAACTCGGAATTCGGAAGGTGGGGGGAAGGCAGCCGGAAGGAAAAATAACGGCCAGGAAATCAGACAAGGGCAGCAAGAAGGAAATTGGAAAGGCGTTGGCATTTTTGGAATTTAGGAGGGAAGTTATATGAGCTTCAGGGAACACGTTGAAAAACTCGAAAAGGCAGGCAAAAAAACCGTGGTAAAAAAGACTGTTTCGAAGAAGCTCGAAGCCAGCGCAATAATCAACGAATTGTCGGACAAGGCCGTGCTTTTTGAAAAAATAAAGGAATCGGAATTCAGGGCATCCGCGAACATTTTCCCCACAAAGCAGGCGATTGCTGATTACTTCGGGTGCAAAGTCAGCGATTTGATACCTACAATAACAAGGGCGATTGAAAACCCTTCTAAACCTGAAATTGTTGAATCAAAAAATGCGCCCTGCCAAGAAGTTGAAATTGAGGCAAATAATGTTGACCTTGACAAGTTGCCGATTCTTTTCCACTGCCCTAATGATGGCGGCAATTTCATCAGCAGCGGAGTTGTCGTGGCAAAGGACTCGCAATACGGCCAGAACCTCGATTTCCACAGGGCAATGCAGATAGGGAAAAACAAACTGTCTGTGCGCATTGTGAAGACAAGGCACTTTGACCAGTTCCTCGAAAGGCAGAAGAAAATGCCGATTGCGATGTGCATCGGGAACGGAGCTGAAGTGCTTGTGGCCGCGGCGACTTCTGTTGACCTGGGGAAGAACGAGCTTGAGATAGCTAATTCGCTGAAGCCGATAAGGGTTGTGAAGGCAAAAACCTTTGACGCATACATTCCCGCGGACTGCGAATTCGTGCTCGAAGGCACAATTTCCCTTGAGGAAAAAGCTGGGGAGGGGCCTTTCGTTGACCTTACGGAAACGCAGGACATTGTCAGGCAGGAACCAGTTTTCACTGTAACGAAAATCACGCACCGCAAGGGCGCAATATGGCAGGCGCTTTTGCCGGGAAAGCTTGAGCACAAGGTGCTCATGGGAATGCCACGCGAGCCGACAATATTCAGGAAAGTAAATGAAGCCGGAGTTAAATGCATTGATGTAAATGTCAACCCAGGGGGATGCAGCTGGCTCCATGTGCGGGTGAAAATAGACAAGCGGAATGAGGAAGACGGGAAAAAAGCGATAATGGCGGCTTTTGAGGGCCATAAAAGCTGCAAGCACATATTTGTTGTAGATAAGGACATCGACATCTATGACGACCAAACAGTGGAGTGGGCAATGGCAACAAGGTTCCAGGCTGACAAGCAATTCACAATGAAAGGCAGGGAGCGCGGCTCAAGCCTGGACCCGAGCGCGGACCCTGAAGGGCACCTGACAATGAAATGCGGATTCGATTTGACAGCGCCGCTCGAAACAAAGGGAAAGAATTTCGGCAAGGCGGAGTTCCCGAAAGCGGACCTGAAGAAATACCTATGATTAATGGATTAATCAATTCAGGAATTATTGCACTTGAACGGAGAACAAGAACTTGAAAACCGTGTGAGAAAAATGATTTCTGCTGGAAAAGGGAAATACAGGGTGTGGCTCAGGAAAATAAGGCAGGGCGGGGACATGATACTGCTGCTCGGCGGGGGAAAAAGGCCCCACATCGGCGCAATCGTTGTTTCTGAAAAGGGCAAGAAAACAAAGGTGTTCGTGAAGAAAGGGCACCTCGACCACAAAGTGACAAAAACCATTGCGCAGAAGGCTGCGAAAAAAATGAATAAAACCGTCGTGTGCGTTGCCGGAATACACATCGACAACGCGACAAAAGAGGACATAAAAAAGCTGGTGAAGAACTGCAGGGAAATAGAGAAAAAACTCTGAAATCCGGACAAGGATTTGGCTTAAGGCATTCAACAGCAATGCACAATAGTTTGCATTGGCAACGCAGGACAGGGGAAAAATGCTTGAAAATGCTGTTTTCCTGGAACTTAAAAGGCACGGGGAAGAAGTGTATTATTCAAAAGGAAAAAACGAATGCGACTTCCTGATAAAAAAGGAGGGGCAGATAAGCGAAGCCCTGCAGGTCTGCTACGAACTTACCAAAGGAAACAAGGAAAGGGAAATTAACGGGTTCGTGGAGGCAATGGAAAAATTCAAGGCAAAAAAAGGGACAATACTTACGCTGAATCAAAAAGAAAAAATACATGCAGGGACTGCTGAAATTGATGCAGTGCCGGTTTGGGAATGGGCATTGAACGGAAAAGCTGAAGTATAACTTTAATGGGATTAAAAATGAATCTGCAAAGGGGTATTGAAACATGAAACTGACACGCGAAGAGCGGGAAATGCTCGCGGGAAAAGGCGGGAACGCTGTGAAGAAGAGCATGGGCATACTCGTCGCGCTTGGCGAGATTTATGGCGCGGAGAAGCTCATTGATGTCACGAGCGTGCAGATAGCGGGGGTGAGTTATGACAACTTGGGGGATGCCGGCCTTGAGTTCCTCGCGGAGATGGCAAAGGACGGAAAGGTAAAGGTGCTCACAACCCTTAACCCCGCGGGAATGGACCTTGAAAACTGGCAGCAACTTGGGATAAGCCCGGAGTTTGCGGAGAAGCAAAAACTGGTGATTGAAGCGTTCAGGAAAATGGGGGTTGTGACAACTTGCACATGCACCCCGTATTTCATTGGGAACTCGCCACACTTCGGCGAGCATATTGCGTGGAGCGAGAGCAGCGCTGTTGCATTCTCAAACTCTGTTTTGGGCGCACGCACGAACAGGGAAGGCGGACCGAGTGCGCTCGCGGCCGCACTCACTGGAAAGACACCGGCATATGGTTTGCACTTGGACAATAACAGGAAGGCGGAAGTTGTGGTTGAAGTCAAAGCAGAGATGGACGAGGAACTTGTTGATTTTGGGGCGCTGGGAAAGGTCATTGGGGACAAAATCAAGAACAAAATTCCCCTTATTACCGGTATAAAGAAGGCGAGCGTGGATGAATTGAAAACTTTCTCGGCTTCAATCGCAACATACGGGGGGACAGCGCTTTACCATATTGAGGGCATAACCCCGGACAAAACCTCTGCCACGAATGCGCCCGGGACAAGGGTTGTTGTTTCGCAGGAGGACATCGAAAGGGCAAAAAAGGAAATGGACGACGATTCGGAAGTGGACTTGGTTTCAGTTGGCTGCCCGCACTGCTCACTGCAGGAAATACAGAAACTCGCGGAGCTGCTTGCCGGAAAAAAGGTGAAAAAGGAATTCTGGGTTTGCGTTGCAAGGCCTATAAAGAAAATTGCAGAACAGATGGGCTACGCCAAAACAATCGAGGATTCAGGGGCGAAGTTTGCGTGCGACACCTGCATGGTTGTCGCCCCGATAAAGGGAAGGTTCACGGGAATGGCGACCAACTCCGCGAAATCGGTGTATTACGCGAGGTCGAAGAACCAGTTCAAAACGGTTTACAGGAACATGGAAAAATGCGTGGAAATAGCGCTGAAGGGCTGAGGGAAAAACAAAAATGATATGACGACAATGGGCCGGACAATGGAAAAACAAGAGATTGTTGTTTGAAAGGGCAAAAGCCAGAAGGTTATTTTGGAACTGACGGTGGAAAAATGGAACTGAAAGGAAGGAAAATTTTCGGAGTTGCGGGCCAGAAAGTTAAAGGAGAGGCGCTCGTGACCACCGCGGGCATATCATTCTACGGAGGGGTGAACCCTGACACGGGCATTGTTGTCGAAAAAGGGCACCCGATCGAAGGGAAAAGCATCACAGGAAAAGTGCTCGTTTTCCCGCAGGGAAAAGGCTCAACAGTGGGAAGCTACGCGCTTTACAGGATGAGGAAGAACGGCAAAGAACCCCTCGCAATTATAAACAGGGAATGCGAAACAATAGTCGCGGTCGGCGCCATAATTTCTGAAATACCGTGCGTGGACAAGGTTGAAATTGAAAAAATAAAAGGCGGCGCAATGGTCGAAGTGGATGCGGAAAAAGGGATTGTGAAATTGGAGGGATGAACATGCCAAGACCGAGAAGAGAAACAATATTTGTCCGCGGTAGGTATAAGGGTTACGAAACAGGGGGAGTTAGTAAAGGGCTAACGTCTGAGCAAGCGAATGAAATGGAAAAAAGATTCCAAATGAATATGGCGAAACTTTCTGGAGTTTTTCCGGAACAAAAAAATACCCTTGTGAGAGTGACTGAAGGCGCAAAAATGCTGTTCATCGTAAAACTCGGCGGCTCCGTTATCACGGAAAAGAAAGCGGGAAAATTCCAAGTGAGGGCCGGCAAATTGAGGGCAATTGCGAAGGCAATAGCCGCAGCAAGGAAGGCACAAAAATTTGAATTGATTATTGTGCACGGCGCGGGGCCTTTTGGGCATAAGATGGTTGCTGATTACGGCATTGCGGATGGTGTGCGGACGGAAAGGCAAATCGAGGGCTTTGTTGCAACACACGATTCGATGGAAACGCTGGACAAGGAAGTTATTGGGGCGCTG
The DNA here is from genome assembly GCA_902386385.1 of uncultured archaeon. Lineage (GTDB taxonomy): Archaea > Iainarchaeota > Iainarchaeia > Iainarchaeales > Iainarchaeaceae > CABMIU01. The sequence continues at coordinate 9,501 of CABMIU010000004.1, read as the reverse complement.
CTCGCAGAAAAAATTCCCGCGATTACAGTGCAGCCATCTGTTTGCATAATCCAAAGCAACAAAAAAATACTTAACTTCGACATAACTTTTGTGAAGGATTTGCTCAAGCTCGGATGCGTGCCGGTGCTTTACGGGGACATGGTGATTGACAAATCGCTTGGTGCATCGGTTGTCAGCGGGGATGCAATAATAGCGCACCTGGCAAGGGAACTCAACGCAGACAAAGTCCTGCTGGGAAGCGATGTTGAAGGCGTGTTTGATTCCGACCCGCGAAAAAACAAAAACGCGAAGCTCATCCCTGAAATCAGCAACGCAAACATCAACAGCATCCTTGCATCCTCGGCTTCTGGCTCAGGGGCGACCGATGTCACGCAGGGAATGAAGGGAAAGCTGCTTGAGCTGCGGGAAAATGTGAGGGGAAAAGAGTGCTTCATTTTCAGCCTTGAAAAGGAAAAAAATCTTGAGGATTTGCTCGCGGGGAAGAAAATTAAGTGCACGCGGGTATTTTTCGCCTAAGCCAAATTTTTTCTAATCAAACAGAATCTGCCTACACGAATGGCTTCTGCCCTTCCGCGTCGCGCAGCACGATGTTCACTGTGCGGTGCAGCCAAATAGGGTACTTGTCAGGCTCCGAGGAAAGGCCTTCGAGGAATTCCTTTGCAGGCATTGAAATAATGCTCAGGGCGTGGTCGTTGTTAGGCATTATGGGGCCGCCATAGGCTGCAAATGCAGCAAGGCAGTATTCATTCTCACAGGAGCCGTCGCCATAATCCTTCTCATAAGAGAAACCTTCAAGGACCTTCAGCTCAACCCTTTTCGTGATGCCGTATTCGTCCCTCAGGCACCGCAATGCAGCCTTTTCGGGAGTCTCTCCATGGAGAACATGTGTGGTAGGAGCATCGAGGACACCACCCCCGACCTTGTGCATTGGCCTCTCGTGAAGGATAATCTCGTTGTTGTCGCCGAACAGAAGGATTTGTATTGCGAGGTGCTTTATGCCGGGCGAAACATGCGCCTCGAACCGGCTGACCAACGTGCCTTTCTGCCTGCCCCTCGAATCAACTGCAATTAGTTTCTGGTCCGGATTGTCCATTAAGCCCTGGCTCATGGGAAAATTGGAAATCAAAAGTAAAATAAACCAATCAAGGGAGCAGGCTACATAATAGAATGGACCGATATTGTATTTCACTGGCCATTGACGTGCTTAGGAACAACTTTGACAGCCACGGGCTTTACAGAAAGGGGCGGTTTTCTTGTGAAAGGCGGAACCCTGTGGGCAACACTTCCAAAAACCCCTTGGCCTTCGAGATGAGAAGTTGGAACTTTACGCCGGTATGGCCCGGCACTGAGAGATGCAATCGGCGGCTTGGGCATGAAAAACCGGAAATAACAACGCTTCCGCTGTTTTTAAGATTTTCCCCGTGAATGACTGTGCCTAAGAAGTCATAGTAAATTCTGTTAGAAATTTAATGCAGACCACTCAAAATTGCACCGGCACCATGGCCAATATTTTGGGCCACATGCACACACATATGGACAAGCTGCATATGCTCATTGACTGCTTCACCACTATGCCCATACCCAAGCCGGTCAAAGTACAGGCCGGAAAAAATTTGCTTGTTTTGTTTCATCAAATCTGCAAGCAACCTTTCTGCATTGTAATCTAACGCCTGTACACGACGTCTCAATTGTTCGCGTTCCTTTTTTTGATTAACATCTCTGCCAGCTAGCCCTCTCATTTGCTTTAAGATATTCTGCAATGAGGTATTGGTTAGTTGTGCATTTTTGAATACTTTTGCAAGAATTCTAGACCTCTCAAGAGGGTGCCGCATCATAAAACTGGGTTTAAAATAGGCCTTATGTTCAACAAAATACGCATCATCGTATTTAGCCAAAGAGCGCTTCAATCTAACCTTTTCTATTCGTTTAGGAGGCACAATAAGGAAATACCTGAGGTTCTTAATAAAATGTGGCCTAATGATAATTTGCTACTTTCACAAAATAATAATTTTTACATGGAAGCCCTATAAGGATAGTTTTTAGACAAAGCCCATTTGAATTCACTTCGAATATTTTTCCGCCAGCTTGCCGAGGACAACGGAAACTGATTGCACCGAGTTCTGCACGGGCAGGCCGATATTGTGGTTGAAGCCCGCGACAATGTCAGCGCGGTCGGAGCGCGGGTCAGCGGCGAAAGAAAGTTTCCCTTTCCTGCGCTCGACGAGGCCGACATCTATAAGGCGCTTCAGGTGGTAACGCAGGAGCTTCTCGTCAATTTTCCTTTCGGAGGCCTTCAGGTGCGAAAGCAGCTCCTTTGTGGTCGGTGAAACCTTTTTCGACAGCTGGAGGGAAAAGAAAGCATCGAGGACATCGAGGATTGTGGAGCGCGACTCGTTCTCTGAAAGAAGGCCAAAGGAAAGGCAAAACCAGCGCAGCATGGAGCGCTTTGTCTCAAACACGTTTGGAGGCAAGTCCATGAGGCGCAGGGTGAAAACCTTGCGCACAAGCTCTGATTCAGGGATTGCAGAGGTCAACAAAACACCGCAAAAAATATCCAGGAAAAACATTACACTAAAATAATTTTAGAGAAACTAAGAGAATAAAAACCAGGCGGGGCCGCGAATTGTTGGACAAAAATAGAGGGCCATAAAGAATAAATGACACATAACGATTTTGGTTAGGATTATATATTCCAATCCCCTTACTCTTTTTGGAATGCCATGCTCCAGATAAACACAATGTTCAGGCCATACAGGCTAATGCTATCACGCAGGGCGCCTGTAGAGATGTCACTCACAATAGCCAATACGGGCAAGGAAACCGCGATGGTTTCCTTTGAAATTTCCTGCGGCCGCGAACTCTCCTTTGAAAAGGGCGGATTCAAGGCGATGCAGACAGAGCGCATTGGGGAGATTCCAGCGGGAAAAAAAATCGAGAGGATTTTCTACATCCATGGCAAGCCAATCACGAGACCGGGAATGTATGCAATAAGCATAAAAACAACCGAACACTACAAAGAATATGGCCTTGTGCAGAAGGAGCACCTGAAAAAGGCGGAGATAATCGTTGAGTGAATAGGTGGAAAATTTATGGCAAGAAGGGCACTAAACGAACTGGAGGGTTTGCGACCCGTGGCCAGACACAATAGAATGATGGCCATGACCAGAAAAACAAGGCGCAAAGTTACGGAGAGCCTGAGATTATTGATAAAAAGTGTGAATGCCTCGCCTCAGAAACACGCTCAACAGGGCAATAATCTGAGAAAATGCATTCATTGGAACAGCTATGCAAGCATCAGCCCAACCGCTTCATTTATGCTGGAGACCTCCTCCACTTTCATCTTGTAACCTTCCTTGTCGAGGTAATCCTGGAGGTCAACTATTTGCGGGACATAACGCGCACTGATAATTGTTACATTGCCCCTTTGCTGCTGATTTCGGACTTGCTGATAAACCGTGAAGACCTTCTGGCCTTTCGGGACAAGGAAAATGGAAAGGTTCTTGTCGGCTGCCGCGGTTGCCTTTTCAATCACCCCTCCAATCTGGCCTATTGAGCCATCGCTGTTTATTGTGCCGGTGAGGGCTGCATCTGAGCGCACAGTTTTCCCCTCAAGTGCGGCAATCGTTGCAACCGTGAAAGCGGCTCCAGCGGAAGGACCTCCAATGAGCTTTGCATCGGTCTTGTTCACGGAAAATATCACGTCACTCCCGGAAAGGCTTTTGCCGGTGAACTTCTGGGCAACCAATGCCGCGGTCTGCACCGAATCCTGCGTGTCAGGCTCCGAAAACGGATTAAGCGAAAGCAAAATCTTCCCGTTGCCGGGAATTATCTCAACAGAGCCCTCATTCAGGGCACCTTGGCCATCGGAGGTCACGGAAACAATGTTTATTTTCGCTCCAAGGCCCCGGCCCTGCAAAGCAACCCCTGAAAGCCCCTGGCTAATCGCAACAACCCCTGTATTGGCTACAGGGCCTGAGCCAAAGCCAAGGAAATAACCCGAAGCAAAGAAAGACATGGAAACAGCAAAAACCAGGGAAAACACGGCCACGCCCCTGAGCAAACTGACACCTTCCGGGACCTGCACTTGCATGGCCCCCGCAGAGTTGCCACCGGACTCCGTGGCCACAGAGCCTGCAGTCTTGCCAGTGGCTTCCACAACAGCGGATTTTTTTCGGGAAGATTTCATGGCAGGCATATTAGTAAAAATGCGCAAAGCGGATTAAAAAAATTTTTGGGACAGAGGGAGAAAAACCGGAAACAAAAACTCATTATGTAGTTAGCGGCTACATAATAGGTTTTGTTTTTCTCTCTGCCATTCAATACAGCTTCCCGCCAATCGGAACATTCCTTTCCGGCTGGATTAGGATGCAGTTCCCTTTTTCGTCCGGCACCCCTAAAGTTAGCACTTCGGACAAAACAGGGCCTATTTTCCTTGGCGGGAAATTGACAACAGCCAAAACGAGCCGGCCCGTGAGTTGTTCTTTGGAGTAGTTTTGGGGTAGCTGGGCAGACGATGTTTTGATTCCGATTTCTTTGCCGAAATCTATTTTCAGCTTGTAGGCCGGTTTTTTCGCTTCGGGAAATTCTTCTACACTTAAGATACGTCCCACGCGGATGTCGAGTGTCTGGAAGTCAGTGATTGAAGCCATTAAGGACAAGAACGGCAAAGGATTTAAGCCATTTCTGAACCGACCCAGGCATTTCAAAGCCAAAAACCAATGTTATTTCTACATAATTAATTCCGTTGTTCACTCACTTCTGGAGCGCCCCAAAAACCCTGCTCCGTTCTCTGCCACCTTCGCTTTGTTTTGTTTCAAAAAATTCTCAAATTCGCCAAATGTTCCTTCGTAATTTTGCAGTATAACAATGATTATACCGGTTAATTAAGCATTATCAAGCCAATCCAAGTCCTAAAGGAATCGGATTAAGGGAACTATAGGGGTATTTGAGGCATTTTAAGAGGGTTTAAGCCGGAAATTGTTGGGTTCTGGCTAATTCGAAAGGTAACGCCAAAAATTCGTTTTCCTGATTAGCCCCGAAAAAGGGGCAAACAAGAAACGGTTATGTAGTAGGCGTAGTAGATTTGAAGCATTCTTCACATCCCCAATATTCTTTTTTGCCCGAAAGTATTGCCGAGAAGTAGTGCCCACCGTTGTAGGTCTTGTCTTTTTTCACCGTCACGCTTAACTTTTTCCCGCAAACGGCGCATTTTCTCGTTAACTTTGTTTCTGCCAAGAAATCACCTTGTTTCGCTAAACTGGCCAAAGCCAAGATTAGCCAAAAGAATTAGCCCTTGGGCGATTATAAAGCTCTGGAGGGGGTGAATTGCCGGTGCGGCATGTCACGCTTCAAAAATAGAATTTCAAGCGCTATCGCAATTTAGTCTGCTTCAGTTGCCTGCGCTTCCTGAAAGAACTTTGCATTTGTTTGATTGGGAAGGAATAGTTCGGATGAACGCCGGCCGTCCCGGGATTGGAAGTGCGGAGGCCGCGGCGGGCGAGTTCTCTGGCCCTTACATTTGAGGCAGTGAGCATTGGCCTTATAGTGATTTTCCTTAGCGGAATGCCGGGCAATTGGCGGATTAATTCACTGAAGCAGATTTCTTCCAGTTTTCCCATTGCGTTTTTATCGAGGAGTTGCAATGGGGCCTTGGACGCAGGATTTTCTAGGTTATATTCGCGTTCAATTTTCTCACCGGCAATTGGCTTTGCCAGAACAGGTATTTCCAGCTGTGAAAAAGGCTCGACCATTTCCTCGACAATCAAATTCCCCCTTTGGCCATGGTGCAGCCGGTATTCTATGTGCCCTGTTTCCGCACCGTCAAAAACTTTGGCTTGCCCCAAGGCATTGGCAATATCCCTGCTTGTGACAAATTCCCCTTTCTTCGGCCCTTCAGAATATGCCCTTACAACGAACAGCAAGGCGTTATCGTAGAATCCTTTTCCCGGCAAAAGCCTCTCAACCACAAGCCCTCTCGCGATTTGCCTTTTGGCCATACGCAACTATGAACGCATTTGTAAAATAAAAAGATGACGGCGATTCAGGCATTTATTTTATCTCTGCACCGCCCCGACCATAACCAATTTATTCCCCAACGCAGTCTCTTTTTCATGCTTCTCCGCCTCAAAAAGTTTTGGTGGAAATTTCAGGCAGGTCGCGCATTCGACAGGCTCAATGTAAGCCCTGCGGCTCGGAAAAGTTCAAAGGCGGTTTTTATTGAGCAGTTCATGAGGCGAAAAATGGTAGGAAAAAATCCTTCAAATGCCCTTCACAATGACCCTTATGTTTCGCCAGAACCGCCAAAGCCGGCTTATGTGCATGAAAAAATCCCTGGCCAGGAAGGGCAAAACAACGGGACCGGCATTGAGAGGAAGCCAGGCGAGCTCAACATGTCACGGGTTTCAAAATCCGCGAGGACCGAGGCAAGGCTCAGGGCAGAATCAAGAAAAAACCTGGCGAAAGGCAGTGGGGGAGGACAACCCAAAGCCTGATACCAATAGTTGAATCTTGAGGCCACGTTACCTTTTTATATGAGTTCAATGCCAGTATGTGCTGATTCGCATGGTTGACATAGCATCGTCATTCCAGTATACCATAGTGGACCCGGTTGCGCAATTCCTGAACTCACTTATGTTCACGCTGCCGGGCCTTGTCGCGGCAGTGCTCCTCATAATATTGGGGTACCTTGTCGGGACAATCCTCGGGAAACTGGTTCAGCAGATCCTTGACGGCCTGAAAGTCGACCAGTATATCGCGAAGCTGGCAAAAGGGCACCCGCTTGGCAAGGTAACAGTTGCGGAGCTTGGAGGCAAGCTCACGAAATGGTACCTTTTCATAGCGTTTGTCGCAACAGCGGCAAGCATTGTCCAGATGGGCTTCATTGCAAGCCTGTTGATGGGCTTTGCCCTTTGGGCACCGCACCTCATTGCGGCAGCGATAATAATGGCAATCGGCCTTTTCGCATCGGAATTCATCAGGGCTGAAATATCAGCCTTCAAGGCAGACGCTTCAAAGTTCATCGGGGTGGCGGCAAAATATTTTGTGCTGATCTACTTCATGCTGATGGCGTTGAGGGAAGTCGGCCTGAATGTTTTCCTGGCGGAAGCTACCGTGCTGATTATTGTCGCGGGAATAATGCTGGCACTCGCACTGGGCTTCGGCCTGGCACTAAAGGACCATGCTGACAAGCTCCTCGAAGAGCTAAAAAAAGCAAAGTGAAACAAGCGGGGCGAAAGCCCCCTTAATTTATTTTTTGCCGATTGTCCGGCCAAAACGAATTTTTATGATTAGATGACCCTTCTTATCGCCGGCCTTTTGGGCAGTTCCAATGTTGCCATTCTTCTCCGGTAATCCGCGGCATTGCCTCGCCACTTGCTTGTTTTAAGTTGCCAAAACATGTCATCTCTTTTTCTAAGTTCTGTTGCCATGCGATTCATTTCTGCCAATCCAATAGCCCCGATGCCAGCGCCTTTAATCCTTAATGGAGTACTGAAACTAACCGGCGCTTCAACTGCCCGGGCAAGAGTCTTGCCGAACGGCGAACTAAAACGGAAAAAATCATTGAGGAAAAGTTCGAGCCCATATCCACCTCTCTGTTCCTTATCCCCCAGCAAAAGAATTTTTTTGACTTTCCTTGTCAGCACAGGCATCAATGACCTTAAGCGAAACGCCCTCTGGCCACTGTAATTCGACACAATGTTGCCGGATTGCGCTACTGCCATTTCATGGCCATGTTCCAGCGGCGAGAGAAGCTGTCTGATTTTGGCAGGCGTAACGTCAAGGAGGTCGGCATCGAGCATGACCATTGCCTGTTCCTTCGGGAAAGTGCCACCGCAATAAGTCTTGAAATAATTCAGCGCCTCGAAAAATGCCATTGCCTTTCCCTGGTTTTCATGGAATTGCAGGATGACCATGTCTCGCATGCCCAGTTCTTTTGCTTTTTGCCTCGCTATTTCAGCGGTTTTGTCAGTGCTGCCATCAGCTATGATGAGCACATGACCGATTACGCCTTCTTTCTGCAGTTCATGAACCATTTTGAGGTGGCGCCCGACATTCTTTGCTTCATTGTATGCTGGCGTGAACAGCACCGGCCTTTGGAGCCTCGCGTTTTCCTTTCCCATGCATTACATCCGTGGTTGAATAGTAATAAACATTTACATTCACGGCGGCTTTTATAGCGAACCGCGAAGTATCTTCAGCCTTCGCAATCGCCCCTCAAGTAAGCCCATTCCTCGCACACTTTCCCGCCTGGAAGGGTGCACATTCCAACTTGGTTGCCGTTTTCATCAGAAACTATTTTGAGCGTGCCGTTGTTGTCAATGCAGTTCACGGAAGCCGGGTTGGCCAGGCCTTCGTCAGGAGTATTTCCATCCGAATTCACATCTGCCCTGCATTCCCCGTTGTAGAGTATTGTTGCATTTTCCGCTTCAGCTTGGCACCTGTTGCCAAAGGTTTTGTCCTCCAGCCTGCACGGCGCAAGGCACCGTGGAATTGAATTGTAGCACGCCGGGCAAACCGAAACCCTGCCGCAAACCGGGGCATATTCCAAGGTGCAAACCTTCGGGCCTCCGCCTTCCCCGCTGCCTCGCTGGGCTTCACACGACTCTTCCCATTGCCTGATGCACTTGCTTTTTGCCTCGCACCATGAGTATCCCGCCGCGATTAAGCAGCCGTGGCTGTCCTTGTCACCGCCGATTTGCTGACTCGGCTGGGTTGCGCACCCAGCAAGGAGCAGGGGCAGAAGCAGCAGGGCTGAAAAGCCAATTTTAGCATTCATGAAAAATCCACTCGGATTATTGTTGCTTCAGGTATTAATTGCTTGCGGTTTTGTCAGCCGGAAGGCTTAAGCCAAAAATTCAGACATTTTGCGAAGGCGCCCATTGTATTCGTTCAGTTCCTTTATTGTCTCATCAATCTCCTTCCAGGCAAAGTGAATGGTTCTCTCGAGTTCATTTGGCCTATTGCCCTTAATCACAAAAGGCTTGAACTCTTCGAATATTGCTGTTCCAAGGCGTTCAGCTGAAACAAAGGCTTGTTCCTGCCACTTGATTTTTTCAGCAATTTCACTTGCAAGCTTTAACGCAGCCCGATAATATCTCTTGCGGTCTGAAAATTCTATTGGAATTGGAAAAAATCCCCCTTCCTTGAAGCCGTTTTCCGCCAAATCAACATATTTCTCCAGCTTACCGCTTTTTTTATACAATTCCTCACGAGTTTTCGCAATTTTCCTGACCCTGAATGTTAACGCCCTTAGAACACGCCTTTGGACTTCCAGCGGCCTTTCACTAAAACGCCTGCCTTTTGGGCGGAAGCCTCTCTTGAATAGTTCCGCGAGGGATTTCGGGGCAAAAAGCGAACGGCCGGGTTTCAATCAAAGCACCCTTGACAAAAAGCTATTTCCTCTTTGCGGCAAGGCCATGGCCTTCAGAATTGCATTCACGTTTGCGAGCATTATCCTCGCGTGAGTCCCCTGATGCGCCGGTTCTCAACAATCGGAGACAT
>CABMIU010000003.1 GCA_902386385.1 uncultured archaeon | reverse complement strand
GCCATAAAGGAAATACCGGTGAAGCTCTGAGCGGACCGTTTTTATCCTGAAAATTATGCAGCCATATCATGCGGAAATATCCACTATATCCCCGTCTTTCAGACGGTACTCTTTCCCGACCCTCTGCACCTCCAATTTGGATGAGCCCCACACCTTTGCGTATTTGACCCTGTCCGCCATCTCCTTGTGGACGAGCCCTGCGATGTCGCTGACGGTTGACCCTTCCTTGACGCACATAGGGGTGTTAAGGTCAGCCTCCGCACCGGGCTTTTTGGTGTAAACAATTATTTTTTCAAGTAGGCCGAAAATTTTCGCTTTCAGTTCGTCAAGGTTGCCTTCGCTCCCGGTTTTTATGAAAAGGGCGTTTTTATAGTCCAAGGATTCGTCAAGCGCCTCTGTTAGCTTGCCTAGGTCCGTATCCTCCTCGAGCAGGACGCTGGCCTTGTAGATGCCGGCCCTTTTCAGGGTGTCTTCCAGCTCTTTTTCGCTTATTTTGAGGAACTGCTTTCCCGCGACCGTTATCCCCTGGTATTCTGAATTCGGGAGTATCGCGATTCGCGGCTTTTTGCGCGTGATTATTATCCCCGCTTTGGCAAGCTCCCCCACGACCATTCCCTTTTCAGCATCGTCACGATGCATCACGATTATGGCGTCAGCATTCCTTGCGAGGCTCAGGAGCTGCGTCCCGTTGGCCTTGCCCTCGCTGCTGCCCTCGATGAGTGCAGGCACTTCAACTACCTGGACCTGCGTCCCGCGGTAGCCCATCATGCCGATTTCCGGCTTTGTAGTGGTGAATGGGTATTCTGCTATTTCAACATCGACGCCTGTAAGCATTTTGAGGAGGTAACTTTTCCCGGAATTCGGCGCACCAAGGATAACTATCTGGCCCGCGCCGTCTTTTTTCACGTTGATCGATGCCCCGCCGCCGCGCTTTGACTGCTGGACCTTTTCCTTGTCGGATTCCTGCTTCAGCCTCGCTAATTTATATGTGAGCTCTGCAACGAGCTTTTCGCTCGCCTTGTGCTTCGGGCAGTATTTTATCATCTCTGTCAGGGCCGCTATTTTCTGCTGCGTGGTCTTTGCCTGGTCATAGCGCTCCTGCGCGAGGAAATATTCGGGGCCGGGGTTTGTTGTCAAGTTGCTTCACCTTGGATGCAGACTTTATGGCAGCAATTCTTTAAAAATCTCTGGCTTAAATTTGGTGCATTGGCGTTTTGCATTGCCGCGAGAGCGCGGACAAAAAGGACGGGCCGAACAGAAAAAGGAAATCCATGGAACGCGCCTTAAAATAGATTCAATTGACCGAGTGTCCTCAGCTCGAACCAGTCTCATCATATGTCCACAATCAGACCCTTCGAATCATCATCGAACGCAATAATTCTACCTGGAAGAGTTTATAATTTTGTTGAAAAACCATTTTTTGCAAAAAGGCGCCCGCCAGAAAAGTGGGCCATGGCCAGTTGGGTGGCGTTTGTCACTGTATCTGTTCCAGTTTGAATTCGATGGTCTGCCCCTGCTTGGGGATTATTTCATCGATTCCTTTTTGCGAATAGTTCCCGTCAACGTAAACCGCGAGGTACTGGCCCTGCCCCGGCTCGATTATGCCGATTGAAGTAATCATCTTTCCAAATGAATACTCCCTGTACTTCATCTGCACCCCGCTTTCCTGCATTGCCCCGAAAAGCGTTTTCCCTTCCGTTGTCTTGATTTGCTGTGTTATCACCGGCACGCCGGAGCCTGGGGTTTTCAGGGTGAATTCTATTGCATTGCCTGTTTGCCCGGCGTTTTGGCCTTGCTGTTCCTGCCGGGCGCATCCCGCGGACAGTGCAAGTGCGGCAACCAGCAGTAATGCAATGATTGCTTTTTTGGCCTGGTCCACTTCAAAACCCCAGGACTTTCACGGCGGACTTTGCCGCCGTCTTTGCCACGGAAAAGTAGCCGGACATTTCCCTTGCAATTGCGGGGTCGTAGAGTGGCGAGATTAACAGCACGAAGAATGAAGCCGAGATTATGTGCATTGCCGTGAACGGAACCTGCATCGCTAGCGTTGCAATGAATTCCTGCTTGAATAGGAAAGTGCTCATTATCGGGCCCGTGATGAAATCGAAAACCAGCACCCCGAGCGCTCCCGCGGACAAAAACCCCTTAATCGAAGATGCCTTCCCCCTGAGCCAACTGCCGAGGAGCATCGCCACGAATGCGTATGCTGTCGCAGTAACAATTGTCCATATCCCTATCCCGCTCGTGAAAAAATCGAAAATGAACATCGAGGAGAACGCGAACAAAGGGGCTTTCCAAACTTTTTCATTCTTCGCGCAGGGCACAACGAAGCCCATTATCGGGTCAGAATTGGGGAACACGCGCAGGAACCTGAAAAGGTTGGCGGCAAGAAACCCTGCAAGGTAATTAAGTTTCATATGAATCAAGCGGGTGTGAGGTAAATTTAAATTAATTTGTTTGGCCCGGGTTTCTGAATTTGGGTTCAGCAACCAAAAAAGGGTCCAGCCATTTATGGCGTCCGAGCTGTTCCTTCCGCGGGAACTCCGTTGACGGAACCGCTTCGCAGGGCTTCAGCCCACATACTCGGCTGGCGTCTTTTTTGCAAGGAGTTGTTTTTGTGATGGCCTGAACTTTTGGTTTGTACGGGCCTTCGGACAAGGCCAGATATTGTTAAAAACATCCGCAATAGGGATTTATGTGGACTTCATGATGATGTTGACACCTTCTGATTCCACAAGAAAATGATGAGTTAACTCAACTCTGAAAGTCCGCTTTATTCTTTCTTGTTTTGCCGCAGATGAAAATCAGGCAACATGAAATAACCTGCCACCATGCTATTGTGAGCATGATTCCGATGCCTATGCCGATTTCAGCGATTATGCCGGGCGTGTAGAAAAAATCGATTCCCGTCGCCCTGAAAGCGGCTGCGGTCAGGCTTAAGGGTATTGTTCCGATGAAGAGGGCCGCGCCGAAAATAGTGCCCAGCACGAGCCCGGTTGGAGTGCTGCTTATTGAACCGATATAATGCGCGAAAATAAGGGAGAGCGCGAAGTATAAGATAGGCATGGCGAAGAACAGCAAAACTTTTTTTAAATCAGGCTTTAAAAATTCCTTGATTGTCCGCATGTCCATTTGCCGGTCCCCTGAATTTTGTGGCTGTTAAAATTCGGTCAGAAAATCTTAAAATGGCGGGTGTTAACACCGAGAATCGTTGTCATTACCTGCTGAGAATAGTCCCAATTAAAAAATCAATGAAACAGAATTTGTTCGGGCAGAATGATGGAGTTGACACCTTCTGATTCCAAAAAAGAAAACGATGACTTAAATCAACACTGAGAAATCCGCGCTTATTTTCTTCTGGCAAGATACTGAACAAATAGGCTTTTTTGCTTCTTTTCGTTGCCAAAGTCATGGTACACTTTTTCGATTATGAAATCTTTGGACAATATTTCCACCCTGTCTTTCTCCAAATTAACAAATTTGAAATCGGAAAATTCTTCGATGGGATTGCTTACATACGGCAAAGTATTGGCAAAGTTTTTCATTTTTTCACCCTTCCTTGGGTGACCACAAAAATGAAATGCGTGGTCACCTTAATTGTTTTTTGAGCTTTTTGTACTCCTCCAGCAAAAACTCTATTGTTGGTCTAATATCGTGGTTTTTTTCGTATTCCTGTAGTGATTTGTAGTAGTCTTTCCTTTTGCCGAGTTCAATGTTTACAGGTGGCAAGCCGTGTTTTATAAGAATATTGTTCATCAGTATCCGGCCTACCCTGCCGTTTCCGTCTTGGAAGGGGTGGATGTTTTCAAACTGGTTGTGGACAACGACGGCAAGAAGCAAGGGCGGATACTTTTTTTGGTGTTTGGAATACCAAGTTACTAGCTCTTTTAGGAGTTCCGGTACTTTTTCGGAAGGCGCTCCCTCATGCACTATGTTTCCAATGCCGTCTCTTATAACAACTTCAATTCCTTTTGCCCTTATCTGCCCGGCATATGGCTTTGAGTTTTTGAAGACCGTTTCGTGGATTTTCTTGATGAGTTCTACGGAAACGTGTTCTTTGGTTTCACGGATGAACTGGATTGCCTCCTTTACGCCGTAAGCTTCCGATATGTCTTCCTTGCTCTTGTCTTGCGGCCACTTGTCTTTTCCCAGGATTTCCTTGACTTCTTTTTGGTTTAGCTCGGAACCTTCAATGGCATTTGTGTTATAAGTGAACAATTCAGAGAATCTCTGCCACTCTTCTTCAGAAAGATGGAATACCTTGAATTGGCTGGCGTGCTGCAGTTCTTTTATTTTTTGTATTTCTTCTTCAGAAAGCACTTCAAGAAGAGGGTCGTTTATTTTTTTGAAGGCATTCACTCTTTGCAGTATTTGCTTTTCGGCAACCGGTTTCATTCCCTTTAGCTTTTCCTTGCTGAGATTTGCGCCCAAATACCGCCTGATTTTCCTGACTTTTTTGCCATGCCTAAATGAGTGTACCAAATAATATTTTTTCTTTCCTGCAAATTCCCTCACTTCAAGAAACATACAATATTATTAGGTGACCACTTATTTTAAATATGTTGGTTATTGTGGCTACAATTATTTATAAAGAAAATTTCCTTGAACTAAAGAGAAATTTGCGGGAATTTTGTCCGGGTTTTTCGAGTTTGTTCCGTGCCGTTTTCGGTTTCGTTGACGACCGTCGGAGCAACAGTTAAAATACGCACTATTTATTTTCTATTTACAATGCGGGAACAAGGATTTTTTGAGACCGTTGCTAACACCCGGAATTTTGTGGCGTTAAGGTCGTCATCGCCCGAAAATATTTTCTTTGAACGTGTATTTAATGCAATTCCCCCGGCGTGCGGTTCGCTTTCCGATTTTCCTGGTTTTGTTTTTTTCGGTTTTCGCACTCTCATAGCTGTTTTTTTTGCATGTTCTGCGATAGGTTAATAAGATTTAATTCATTAATAGCTTCAATTCAAACTTTGGTGGGGTTGAAGTCTTTGGGATGTCCTTCCTGTGGCTTTAGGGGACGCAACAGCGTCGATTATGCCTTATTGGCTTTTTTCGCGTTTTTTCTGGCTTTTTCGGCTTCTGAGGCGTTTGCAGCGAACCAATTGCTCGCCTTGCATGGCCGCGTGAATTCTTCAGGCTCCTCCCTTTCTTCCGGCGACTTGAGGGTTTTCATTTATGATGCAAACACTGGCGGCAGCCTTGTTTTTGATTCCGCTGATGATTTCAATGCGACAATAAGGAACGGCGCATTTGATGTGATGCTTGGTTCGGGAAATGTCGCCCTTGACATGAATTATGGGCAGCGCTACTATCTTGCCCTGCGCGTGAATAATACTGACCTGAATTTCGGGGGCCATGACAGGAAGCAGTTCGAGTCCTCCAGGGGGAAGGTGTCCGAGACCTACATTGCGGACCTGAACATTTCGGATTCGAAGATTGCCTCAAACGCGGCAATCTCGTGGGCAAAGGTGTCCAAGGCAGGGGCTTCCCTGACTGATTTGGCTTGGGGCGCGGACTTCAACCGTGCTTATTACACTCAGGCTGATGCGAACAATATGCTCCTGAACAAAACCGATGCGAATGCAATGTACGCCCGCAGGGCGGAAAACGAATCAATCAACGGCACATGGGACTTCAATGCCCCTGCAAAATTCGGCGGGGGCTTCTCGCAGGGCGGGGCGACAATACAAAACGGCGTCCTCTACTCGCAAAGCATTGTAGTGATGAATGATTTCAACGCCGCGACAGTTACCGCAATAGACCTGAACGGCGACTACACGCCGCAGATTGACGACCAGTGGTACCTTGGCGCATTCGGCAGGCGCTGGAAGGGCATTTATAGCGTGGATTTGAATGCTGCCACCGCCTCCATAGGCACGCTCACCCTCGCAACCCAGCTCGGGATGGCATATGGCGGAACCGGCAGCACGGCATTCCCTTCCGGCCAGATTCCCTTCTCGAACGGCACGGCCCTGGTCTCTGATTCCGGCCTTTACTGGGACAACGCCGGCAAGCGCCTCGGAATCATGGCTGCAGCGCCCCAGAACAAGCTGAACGTTATCGGCGACTTCAATGTTTCAGTTTCCGGTGCCGCTTCCAGCCCATCCCTTTTCATCAATTCGACTGATGGCAATGTCGGCATTGGCACGGCATCTCCAAACCGCACCCTTACAGTTGCCGGAGACCTGAACGTGACAGGCACAACATACATGACGCCTTCAAGCGTTCCCTGGTCCAAGCTCACTGGCTTTCCCGAAGGCTGTTCAAGCGGCCAGTATGTCACGACTGTTGGCGCCACCCTGACCTGTACAAGCATTCCTGGAGGCGGCGGCGGGAGAATCTATATTGGCGTGTCGCCGATTTCGATTGACAATGACCAGAACAGGGTCTCACTCAATGTCGCCTACCTCGCCACTGACTGGAACGGCCTTGTTTCAGGGCGGCTAACGGGCACGGCCCTCCTCAATGACGTGAACCTCAACAGGCTCGTTTCAAGAGACGGGAACATAACCTTCCTGAATTCCGCTGGGGCCGAGAAGATGCGCCTCGTTGGGGCAACCGGCTTCTTGGGAATCGGGACAACTTCCCCCGCCCAGGCGCTTACCGTGGCAGGCGACCTCAATGTGACTGGCGTGTCATACCTTGGCGATATCAGGATTGTCGGCGATGACATCAATGTGAACACAATCAATTCCAAGGACGGCAACATCACGTTCGTGAACAACCTTGGGCAGGAAAAAATGAGGATTGCCTCGAACGGGAATGTCGGCATAGGCGTTGCAAACCCCGATAAGACACTTGTCGTCGCAGGAGACGTGAACATCACCGGTGATTTGAATGCTGCCCTCACATGGGCCGCCCTGAAAGACTATCCCGGGCAATGCCCCGCCGGCCAATTCATGACAACAGTCGGTGACACAATCACCTGCGCAGCCCCGGTAGCGACAACAGACACGAACTGGCAGACCTCATGGAGCACGTTTGACGCCAACATGGGGAACTATTTCGTTCGCAACTCAGCGTTCAATTCAGCATTCCCCGTAGCTGACGCAAACCTCGCCACGAGTTATGTGAAGTCGTCGGTTTTCAATTCTTTTTATCCTGTTGCGGATGGTAATGTTTCTGATGCTTTGACGATTAATACTGGTCAGAATGCGATTTTTCGTTCTGATTTGAATGCTTTGGGTGGTTTGAATGCGAATACAATACGCAGTTTTGATAATAATGCTTTGAGTTTGCAG
>CABMIU010000002.1 GCA_902386385.1 uncultured archaeon | reverse complement strand
GGGCGCGCCCCATTTGCGGCAGGAGCATTTGCCAATATTTGACTGCGCGTCAAAATGCGGCAAAAAAGGCAAGAGATATATTGCGTATCAGGCGCACATACGCATGATGGCGGCCGTGCAGCCTTTCATTACTGGTTCTATTTCAAAGACAATCAACATGCCGGCTGACGCCACAATATCAGATGTGCAGGAGGCATACTGGCTGTCATGGAAGCTCATGGTAAAGGCGATGGCATTGTACAGGGACGGCTCTAAATTGTCGCAGCCTCTGAACTCGTCAGTGTCTGATGAGAATGAGCTGGCGGCATTGCAAGCGCTTTCGGAAGAGGCCGAGAAAGTGCTTGAATCTCCTCTTACGCAGAGCGGCACGCAGGTGATTTCCACCTTGCAGAGGCGCAAACTGCCGCCCAAGAGGCGCGGTTTTGTGCAGGAGGCAAGAGTTGGCGGGCACAAGGTGTATTTGAAAACAGGAGAATACCCCGACGGCGAGCTGGGCGAGATATTTATTGACATGTATAAAGAAGGAGCCAGCTACCGCGCATTGCTCAACTGCTTTGCCATTGCGGTGTCAAAGGGATTGCAGTACGGAATCCCGCTTGACGAGTTTGTGGATACGTTCACATATACCCGCTTTGAGCCCGCAGGAGCTGTCGCGGGACATGAGAACATCAAGCACGCCACCTCGATAATCGACTACGTGTTCCGCGAGCTGGGTTACGAGTATCTGAACAGAGTGGATTTGGTGCAAATCAAGCCGCAGGAAGGCATGATGGGCGGCAACGGCACTGCCATGAAAGAGCGCGAGGATGAAAGGGAGAAGCAGATGCTGCTTGGCGAGAGCCATGCGCCAGTGAAAAAACCAGACACAGGCACACCCGCGCTGTCATCAGATGACGATGATGAGGACGATGTGGGCAAGAGCAAGAATGCGCGAGCGCAGGGGTTCACAGGAGATGCGTGCGGAAGCTGCGGCTCGATGAAGATGAAGAGAAACGGAACATGCAATGTGTGCATGGAATGCGGGGAGACGACAGGGTGTAGTTAATGGAAAACAGTGCAGCCAATATTCCATTTGATCCAAGTTGGACAGATATATCTGTTGTGGTTTTGGTTATTGGTCTATTTTCATATTTCTTTGGAAAAATTATTTTGAAAAGAGATTATCGAAGAGATTACGATTATAACGTATATGTCAATGGAGTATTATTTCTTATCTTGTTTGTTGCGATGCCTACGATAGTAATATTTGAATTCAAATTAGTAGATGCTATACCAATGGCAAAGGGCCTCGTAGTTTTGGCACCTTCTTTAGTGTACATAATTGGTTGGCATCAAATAAAAAAGAAAGAAAATAAGCAGAAAGATAAAAAGAAGAATTTACTGAGGGAATTGATTGAGAGACACTTTACTTTGTGTGCTGTAGGGCTTTTTCTAATCAATACATTTCAGATTATTACAGTAATAAATGAACTAAAAAGTGATAATGAAGATATAGCATGGAAAATATCGTTGATAGTATTTTCCTTGGGTGCTCTTACTACGAGTGCGATGATTTTTGGCTGGTCAATCAATAAGAAAACTTCGGTTAAAATTTACCACAAAAAAGAGAGTAGTGAATCATTTGAAATAATTAAGATATTAGAAGATTATATAATTGTAAAAAAAGGGAAGAAAATTATTTATCTTAATTCAGACAAGTTAGAAAAATTTGAAGTTACAGAATAATTGAATATAATTTTAGAAATGAGTTTAGCGAACCCAGGGAAGGCTTTTTGTGCACATTGTACGGTGTGCGCCAGAGCCCTGGACTTACCTGCTATACATTAATTGAGTAGACTAGCGTATAAATGTTTAGAATATGTGAGAAAACCACTGTCTATGACAGTGGTGAGTTTTCTAACGCCTGAATGGTAACGTCCCGAAGGGATCCTGCCATCCAAACTACGACTCCGATAGAGGTAAGCCCAGAGAAGACATAAATAGGTTTGCCCGCGGCCTCGATGCATGCTCGCCCTATTGGTACAATCTCCCTATCCTCTCAATCATGTCATGCCACGAGTTCCCTATCTCCTCGGCAATCTGGGGAATTGTTTTTGCCACGCGCTTGACTGAGTCCCATTTGTCTTTCACCCCCTCCCAAAAAGAGGAGTAATAGTTGCGGGAGGCAAGCAGTTGGCCAGTGGTGTTGTCATAGGGAATAAATGTTTGCAGACGCTCTTTTGCCTGCGGGGAGATGAGCAATGCAACAACTTCTGCAGAGGTTGGTTTTTTGGCGCGCGCGCCTTCTTTTGTGAAATCAAGAATATTGTACATTTTTCCCAATGGGTGAATGGAATAATTGTAATCAACCAATGCGAAGTCATGCGCATCGTGGTCTGCGTAAATGAATTTTCCGAATTTCTCCCTCATCTCCGCCGACCACGCCATGCTGAGCGCATGATAGCCGAAAGAGCTGCCGGTTTTGTGCTTTGCAATCAGGTCTGCAAAATATTTTCGTTCAGACGGATTGTCAAACCCGAGCGTTCCGTCTGAAATGTCGAGATTGAAGGCGGCAATTCCATGCACTTCTTCGCGCACATGGCGCTCTAATTCCTTCAAATCCCAGTCGCCGACAGACACGCGCCCGAGCCAGCTGATGATTGGAGCCGCGGCAGGGTGCGCGATGCCGACCGCGAGCTGGCCTTTCTCGATTAGTTTTCGATTGCATGCGATAAGCTCCTCGTATGGGGCCCACGGGCCGTAGGGGGGGTATTTGCCGCGGCGGGTGGTGAGGAATTTGTTGTGATAGTTCTGCGCCTCCGCAAAAGAGGCAAACCACAGATTCTCGTGCGGCCCGTTGTCGCCCCATTTATTGAGACATAATGTGAGCTCCAAAGAGGGAAGAGAAACAATGCCTGCCCCAAGCTCCAGTTGCATGCGCTGGCGGAAGAAATTCAAATCAAAATTGTTGTGCAT
>CABMIU010000001.1 GCA_902386385.1 uncultured archaeon | reverse complement strand
TTGCCTCCATCATCTTCACCCTGATTTTCTTGGCCCCGGCAACGCCGCGCGTCAGCCTCATGGCATTTAGCCTCATGTCCTCAGGCCTCACCATGCCGAACTTTTTGCATAACCCGAAGTAATCAAAGAACGCCCCGATTTTTTCCCTTGGACTAGGATTCCACACAATGCCCTTGCGAATGTATTCGCTGATTTCCCTGAAAACAAGGGGATTTGTCATTGCCTGCCGCCCCACCATGCCGAAATCGCACCCAGTCCTTTCGAGAATTTTCTTTGCGCTTTGCCCTGAATCAATGTCGCCGTTCGCAACAACCGGGATTGAAACAGCCTCACGCACCCTCCTGATTGCATCCCAGTTTGCCTTGCCGGAGTAACCCTGCAAGGCCATCCTCCCATGCACAATCAGGGCATCCGCCCCTGAATTTTCCAGGCCTCTGGCGATTTTCACTGAATCATTTTTGTCCCAGCCCAGCCTCATCTTGACCGTAACCGGCTTTCGCGTCGAGCCTTTGCACGCCTCCACGATTCCGCAAATCTTTTTCGGGCTCTTCAGCAATGCCGCCCCCGCGCCGATTGAAACTTCCTTGTGCGAAGGGCAGCCAGCGTTGATGTTGATGATGTCAAAATTCTTCTGCACGGCGCAGACTGCAGCCGCAAAATCATTTTCATCCGCGCCGAACAGCTGCACCCCGGCCGGCCGTTCCTCCTTGCAGGTCATTATTGTTGAATATTCATTTTTTGCAAACGGCTCCGGGTTGCGGGCAATCTGGGTAGCGTTAATCTGCTCGGTGAAAACCATCCCCGCGCCATGCTTCACGCAGAGCAGCCTGAACGGCATGTTTGTCACCGCGGCCATCGGGCCGAGGAAGAAATTGCTTTTCACCCTTATTCCGCAGAAGTCCATCCAATCACGGCAAAAAACAATAAGCGCCCTGTAAACACTTTTAAACCTACCCGCCACCCTTAATATTAGCCCCTGCGCGGGGGTGGCAGAGTGGTCTAATGCGGCGGCCTGCTACACGACCTTTTTCTTTTCGTGACCGAAAAGAAAAAGCTAGACCAAAAAGAAAAGTGTCATTTTTTGGCTTGATGTTGTGCTGTGAGCCGTTACCCGAAAGGGTGCGCGGGTTCGAATCCCGTCTCCCGCGTCCCGTTTGCGTCCGGGAATGCCGCAAACGTCCAGCCCATCGCTCGCGATGGGTTATAAATTTAAAACTAGTGAAAAATCCCCGGGGTATATACTCAGACCTTGCAGCTTTCAAGCCCTGCCTTCAAGAGGTATTTCTGGTGATATTCCTCTGCAGGCCAGAATTCTGCTGCAGGAACTATCTGAGTGACTATCCTTTTATGCAGGTATTTCCCGGATTTTTCCAGCGAGCTTTTTGATTTTTCAGCCATCTTCTGCTGTTCCTGGCTGCTGAAGAATATTGCCGACCTGTACTGGGTCCCTATGTCAGGCCCCTGTCGGTTCAGCGTGGTGGGGTCATGGCTCTCCCAGAAGACCTTCAAAAGTTCGTCATAAGAAATTTTTTCAGGGTCAAAAATTATCTGCACCGCCTCGGCATGCCCAGTTGTGCCACTGCACACTTCCTCATAAGTGGGCCTTTGCGTGTGCCCCCCGCTGTAGCCAGCCTTTGTTTCAATGATGCCTGGAAGCTTTCTGAATTCTTCCTCGACGCCCCAGAAACAACCTCCTGCAAATATTGCGGCCTCCCGAGCTGCGGTTTTTCTCGCCATATTATTTTTGTGCATAATGCCAATAAGGGATTATCTGTCTGTTAAATTTCTGGGTTAAGTGGCCTGCTGGACATTTTTGGAAAAAAATAAAAATTAGCCGCCCTTGCGGGCGGTTTGAAGTTTTTTGTAAGCTTCACTTGCTCGATATTTTATTTTTCTTGACGTAAGCCCAGAGCTTCTTGGTCATTTCCGACGGCGCTATTTTCCCGCTGCCGAAAACTGACTCGAGTGAGTCTTCGCATCCCTTGAAGCAAATGCTGTATCCGCCAAATGCTGGTTTAGCCATTTTTCCAACCTCCTTTGAACTATTCCGAAAATTTACTATACGAATAATGGCTGACCTGTATTTAAATCCTTTCACTTTGCGAGGCAAAAACGGCCCCGCAAAGCCGTGCCGGATAAGGTTTTTATTAGCCATACAGCAAAGAATCAGTCAGGCAAACCGAGGGCAATGTGCAGGAGTAGCAAAGCGGTCAAATGCGCCAGACTCAAGCAGCCCTTTTCTTTTTCTTTCCAAGAAAAAGAAAAGCGTTGGCGGAACCCTAAAGGGGAACAAGAAAAAGAACGTGGCTTCGCCGGAAAAAATTGGCTGGGGCAATCTGGTGGCTTAGTGCCTTCGCAGGTTCAAATCCTGCCTCCTGCATCACCTTTTTCTTTCCTTTAACAAGGAAAGAAAAAGCTGAACCAAAAAGAAAGGTGTATCCGCGGAAGGTATCAAACTTTTTGGTTATGCTGCCTTCCTGCATAACCTTTTTCTTTTTCTCGTTGAGAAAATGAAAAGATTCATCCGGCAGATGTATCCTGCTGCCGGCCTGCGGCAGAGCCTATTTTTTCAATTATCCCGGAAACTGCCGGCAGGTTGCCGATGTTGCAGGCGCCTATGCCGTACAGGGAATTTGATTTGTCCCCTATAGTGATTTCGATTGCAGTCCTCGGCGTGTCAGGGTTGCATATGCGGTAATCTGCTTGTTTGATTCCGAAGAAGTCCGTTGAAAGGATGTAGGAAGCGAGGCCTTCCAATTGTTCCCTGGAAATGCTTGATTCGGCAGTTTCTGTTTTTTCCTTGCTTGTCGCAGGGTCGTATCCTGTTGTTTCCACGGTTATTTTCCCGTCATTCCCTATAGTGGTTGTCCTGGTCTTTGCTGTTGCAATGAATCCGGGCGAGTCCGTTTCCTTTATTGAAATCCCGGCATTGCCGAGGCCATCCGGACTGCCGTTTTGCGCGCTTTGCTGCTTGGCACAGCCGAGCAGGAGCACAAGCAATGTTGCCACTGCAATTATTTTTGCGTTCATACAATTTTTCCGGCTTTTTTTATTAAACTTGCTTTTGGTACGTCGGGGATAATGCCCGGCCGCCCGCAATTGGCCAGCTGCCTTTGCAAACCAATAAATTGCTTTGGCACCCAAGTTTTTCCATGGCCTTTGCACAGGTTATCGGATTGGTCGCGGCTTTCCTCACCACGATTGCGGTTGTGCCGCAGGCCATCAAGACTTTCAAGACAAGGTCCGCGAAGGACCTTTCCCTGAAAATGCTCCTGGCGGTGACTGCTGGCGTGTTTTGCTGGCTAATTTACGGCCTTATGATAAATGATTTTCCTTTGATTGCAGCGAACATCGTTACCTTTTGCCTTTACCTGGCCCTGCTTTATTTCAGGCTGACGTACAAATGAATGCCCTGTGGGCTGGTCAGGCTTTTTTTGGGCAAATAATGCCTTTACTGCCATTTTTTATGCCGTGGGGCATTCTTTAAATTCGCAGAATGGGCCTTCCCTTCCGACCGCGCTGCCGTCCTGGCAGAGCTTGGCTTCCATCGTGCAGGCGATGTTTCCCATTGCTTTCCATCCCAACTCTTCAATCTTCGCTGAGCTGTTTGAATCGACAAGCACAGCTATCGTGTCACCGCGCGGGCAGTTGCACGCCGCACAGGTGATGCCGCCGGCTTTTTTGGAGGCATAATCGAGCACTTTTATTCTGTATTCATCCTCAAGCCAATAAGAGATTATTTCCTTTTCGCTCGGCATTGCCGGGCCATCAATGCTCATGTGCTCCGGAATCCACCTTTCCCATGGGTTTGAGCCGCATTGCACAGGCTCGATTGAGAACCACGTTTTTTCATTGTTCTGGCCATCAATAATAGGGGCTTCTCCAATCTGCCTAACAACAAGCACTGCTGAACTTTCAGTTATTGAAACAAGCTCGATTTTGAATCCGCCAAAGGTTTCGCCCCTTCTCGTTTTCTCTCCGAGGTTCAGGTCAGCAATTATCGGGCCTTTGACCTTTGTGGGGTCCTCGGTTTTCTCAAAATACACTGCCTGGATTTTCACCCCAAGTTCCCCTTCCCAAATGCACTGGGCGCCTTGCGGGCAGCGCGAATCAGTGAATGAAATGGCATTAAGCCGCAGTGTTGAATCGTTCTGTGGCGAATACTCGTGGAAATACTCATAGTTCCCTTTAATTATTGTGAATTCCTTTCCGAACTCGAAAGGAACCTGCTCCGGCCTGCCCCTGTCAAGTTCGGTCGGGCCGCTGCAGCCGGTGAGGAGAGAAAAGGCCAGCAGAGCCAATAGCAATTGAAGTGCCTTCATGAACAATACTGGCAATTACCTCTTAATAGGCATTTCGGAAATGGAAGGGCAAAGCCTAATGGAGGCGAGATGCGGCTCCGGGGCTTGAGTTCAGCCCGCTGCAGCCAGTGTTTTTCCCTGGCCCATCATCTTCATTGCGATTGTGTTTAGGAGGTAGGACAGAGCCCCGCCGGATATTATCACGAGCCACTCATTGAGCCCGAGAGCAACCACCCCGAACCACGCTGCAGCAGGGGTGTAAAGCACTGCGAGCTGGAGCAGCATTGATGCGGCTACAGCCGCAACAATCCACTTGTTCGCGAAAATGCTAATGCCTTCCTGCCTTTTTATCACGGAAATGAACATCAGTTCGTAGAAAACAATTGCAGTGAATGTGACAGTCTGCGCGAGGGCAAGTCCTTTCGGAAGGTAAGAGAAGAAAATCGCGAGGAGTATTGCCGTTATTATTGAGCCGATTGTGAGCATGAGCCTTATGCTTTTCCCGTTCACTATCTCTTCGTTCTTTTTTCGCGGCGGCCTGTTCATCACATTTGCAGCAGGCTCATCGCTCCCGAGTGCTATTGCCGGAAGGCCATCAGTCACAAGGTTTATCCAGAGGAGCATTACAGGCGTGAAAGCCATTGCCTTTGCGAGCGATGCGATGAAAACCACGAGGACCTCTGCAAGGTTGTGCGAAAGCATGAAGAAAACGAATTTCTGGATATTGTCAAAGACGCCCCTGCCATGCCTCACTGCCTCCACTATTGTAGCAAAATTGTCATCGAGCAGCACGATGTCGCTCGCTTCCTTTGCGACATCGCTCCCCCTTATGCCCATTGCAATGCCCACGTCCGCCTCCTTGAGTGCGGGGGCGTCATTCACCCCGTCCCCGGTCATTGCAACGCTGAAGCCCTTTGCCTTCAGGGCCTTCAGTATGGAAAATTTCTGGCCAGGGGTTACGCGGGCAAAAATATTGCATTCGCCAACCGCCCTGCCGAATTCATCTTTTGGCATTTTTTCAAGCTCTTCACCGCCAATTACACGCCCCATTATGCCTATTTTCCCTGCAATCGCCTTTGCGGTAAGCTTGTTGTCCCCTGTCAGCATTATCACGCGGATTCCGGCCTGCTTTGCAATGGCTATTGCGCCTGCGACCTCGCTGCGCGGCGGGTCAATCATCCCCTGAAGGCCAAGGAAAATCATCCCGCTTTCAGCTTCATCGCCATTTGCACCCCTCAACTCTTTTTTCGCAAACGCGAGCACCCGCAGGGCCTTTGAAGCCATCCCTGCATCCGCCCCGAGGATTTGTTTCCGGGTTTTTTCATCAAGCTTGGCTTTTTTGCCTTCGAGGAGGGCATGTGTGCAGGATTCGAGGATTACTTCCGGCGCTCCTTTTGAGTATGAAATAACTTTCCCGCCCATTTCAGCGACGACGCTCATCCTTTTCCTCTGGGATGAAAAAGGGATTTCACGCAGCCTTTTCACCCCTTCTGCCGAGATTCCGGCACTTGCTGCAAAAATCGCCAGCGCGAGCTCTGTCGGCTCGCCATTGAAGGTTTTTTTCCCGCCTTCGGATTTTCCCTGCATTGTGTCATTCGCGGCCATGCCGCAGAAAAGCAGCTCTGCAATTCCTTCCGATTTTTTGGCTTTTTCCCTCGCCTCTTCAGCCCCGAGGTATTCCCCGTTGCAGTAAATTTCCTGCACCGCCATTTTGTTTTCGGTTATCGTCCCTGTCTTGTCAGTGCAGATGACATCGACCGAGCCTAGGCTCTCTATCACCGGAAGCTTCCTCACGAGGCTTTTCTGCTTCAGCATTTTACGCGTTGCGAGCGCGAGGGAAATCGTGACAACCGCGGGCAGGCCTTCAGGGATTGCCGCAACCGCGAGGCTTATTGAAAAAATCAGGGCCTCAATCGGCTGTGCATTGTGGAGAAAAAGCACCACGCAGGCGATTATTGCCACGAGCACGGCAACAGCCTTCCCTATAATGTTGCTGAGGCTCGCTATTTCGCGGTGGAACCTGGTTTGCTCCTCAACGATTTCCTCTAGGGCCCTGGCTATTTTTCCGATTTCAGTGCTTTTGCCCGTGCCTTTAACAATAGCTTTTCCCGTGCCTGCCACGACAAGAGTGTCCATGAAAAGCATGTTCCCCCTGTCGGCGAGGCTCGCACCTGCAGGAAGCACGCCGGGACTCTTTCCCGATGCAATGCTTTCCCCCGTG